>NZ_JAENSV010000044.1:0-39935 GCF_016613265.1 Pseudomonas sp. MF6751 | reverse complement strand
CACACAGGCGTTGGTAATACTGGCCCGCAAGCTTGCTCGGGTGGTGTTCGCTCTGCTGAAAGGGCAAAGCGAATATCAACCAAAAGTTGGTTGAGGGTTGCCCCTCAACCATAGAATCTCCCACATTAGGTCAGCGTCAGCATTTTTTGCTCCATCGCCACACGCTCCAGACTTTTAAAATCTCCGACGCACCGATCAATCCAGCCATTGCCAGTACGTTGTAATGCGGGAAAACTCGAGCGCCAATCAACAGGAGCGAAACGGAGGGGATAATGAGCACAAGACGTAAGGGGGTTTGGAAAAAGGCAAGCCACATGACTGATTTTTTCTGAAGAAAAAACATGGCACAGGATGCAAAAATTGAGGCCTGTAAAACCAACGCCCCCATAAACATGACAATTTGCACATCACTGTGCTCTCGCAAAACATCTGAGGCACTTATCACATCACTCAGATACGGAATTCTATTGTTTAAGAAACTATTGGATGAATACCAAATGAGATAAATCGCATCCAT
Source organism: Pseudomonas sp. MF6751 (assembly GCF_016613265.1). Lineage (NCBI taxonomy): Bacteria > Pseudomonadati > Pseudomonadota > Gammaproteobacteria > Pseudomonadales > Pseudomonadaceae > Pseudomonas > Pseudomonas sp. MF6751. Next base: position 39,418 of record NZ_JAENSV010000044.1, on the reverse strand, counting down.
CGCTCCCCAAAATAGCCAAATTCTGCGATGGCTCATTTTGCCCCCTCCTTTTTTTCATACGCCTCATCTGGCGTGACTGGCTGCCAGTGCCACGATTTCCCGCCAATCTGCCACTTGTCCTCGCCCTCCAGAAACCGTTGCGGAGTGTGCCGAAGCTCACCATATCGACGTATGGCAGAGTCGGCGATGCGGTGCTCTTCGAAATCATTCAGTGGCACCCATTGCTGAATAAGTGTTCTGGCCGTGTTTGCTAAATCTTTGCCGTCAGAACCAAATACTCGACCTTGGTCACCCATAGATCCTAAGCGATTGGCGGCTATAATCGCGGTGTTCTTCACTCCGTCATAGTCAACGCTGAAAAAAGCCCATTTTCCCGGCCCTACCTCCTCCTCGCTAACAAACCGGCCAGAAGAGAACCCACTTGGAATACATCGCTGTGCATACAAGTCATTCAAAGCCCCCGTCCGTTCTGAAACAAGCAACCACTCTCCGCCATTAATCTTGTCAAGTATCGCTTTTCGGCCTTTCCAAGTTACACACGAGTTCAAACCTACATCACACTCTTTAATAAGCTCAGACAACCCAAGCAAACCAGAAGTAAATGGAAGATGAAATTCAACAATTGACGTCGCAGAAAAAGGGCTTATGAGTTCAATCGTCGAAGGGTCAAAACTCCGTAGTTTTCCGCGCGGAATCAGCTTTTGCATGTCGTACCCACTCATCAATAGGAGATATCCCTTTGATAAGAAAAATCGTCTGCGGCGGCTATAGTCCGTTTCCCCATGAAAAATAGGACGTTTCGCATATTTTTCGTATAGCGGGCTTTTTCAGAAAAAAAATAATTTGCGCGATCAAAACCAAATTTTTTCAACCCTCACCAGATTTTTTCAAGTTACAGCGTGGCAGCTATTTTTTTACACCCCTCGTCCACCCCGCAAGATCAGATTCAACTCATCCACCACCACCGCCCAATCCGCATCGTCGAGAATCTCCTCACGCAAAAATGCCCTCTGGCTATCCGTCCAAAAAAACGCATCCGCCAGTTTCAACTCCGGCTTGAGCGGCGAATGAGAGGCGACAAATTGCTCGATACTGACCGGGTCGTGCGGCAAGCCAAGCTGTTTGAACAAAGCCGGTAGGCTGTGCACTGGCGATTCCATGGAGGGCTCCTCATAAGTAGGTTGAAGTGAGTCTAGCGGCAGCCTTCAGGTTGCGGCGCCGGTGCGTTGCATAGCACGAACAACCGCGCCCTGGCGCCACCGCCGTCCTGGCGACTGAGTTCGTGCCAACTGGTGGGCAGCGGCGCGAATTCATCCGGGGCTTCGTTGCTGCTGATCAGCCATACCCGTCGCGTTTGAGCAGGCAGTGCTGACAGGCGATCCAGATAGATGCGGCCACCGTCCTGGTCCACCAGTGTGCCGAAACCATAGGCGTTCGGGCGAGTGGCAGTCCCGTCGGGTTTGGGGGGTGTGTAGAGCTGAAGTTGCGCGTCGGTCTGGTCGTAATACACGTAGCTGAGGTACCACATCATGTCGCTGAGGACGATGCGGTCGCCTTCCTGGTAGTTGCGATTGACGAACTCCACCGGCACGTTGAACTGGTCGTGTTCATCCACCTCGAAGTTGTTCTTTAACCCCAGCAGTTCTACGCCAACAAACAGCGCGAACAGTGCCACGCCCAGCCAGGACAAACGAGACGGCAAACGGTCGATGGCAAGCGCCAGGACTATCGGCAGGCCTAACGCATACACCGTGAGGTAGCGCTCGATAAACACGGGCGAGATAAAGGACACACCATAGACCAGCAGCAGCGGTAGCAGGCAAAACAGTGCCGGCAAGCGCGCCGCGTTATTGCGCCAGGCCGTCGATACAACCACCACGGCCAGCAGCAGGGGTAACAGCCAGAACAGCGGCGGCCACAGGCCGAGACCGTCATCCTGCAGCAAGAACTGCCACACCATCGACGGTAGCGACAGCAGATTGACCGGCTCTTCCCAACCAATGTCGCCGCCGACTTTGAGCTGTTCGACGTGCTGCACCAGGTCCAGCAGGTTGGGCAGCCAGGGTAGATACAGCAACACTATCGCCACGTTGGCGACCCACCAGGCAGGTCGCGTGATCAAGCGCTGACCCGGCGCCTGCAACCCCAGGTACGCCCAATGCACCAGCACGCACAGCGCAGTGAAGTAGTGGGTATAGAACCCGGCGCTCATCAGCAACACATACACAGCCAAATAGCGCGCGCGTTCGGGCTGCCTCACCCAGTACACCAGCGCCAGCGTGGCGCCCAGTAGCCACACGCCGAGCAGCGAATACATGCGCACTTCCTGACTGTAGCGCACCGCCGTCGGCAGCAGCGCCAACAGGATCCCCGCCAGCACGGCTGCGCGTCGGGTGGACAGTTGCCGTGTCAGCCAGACGCCCAGACCCACTACGGCAATACCGGGGATCGCACTCAGGCTGCGAATCGAGCCGATGCTGTCGCCGAACACCTCAATCCAACCGCGCAGCAGCAAGAAGTACAGCGGCGGGTGCACATCATGGGCCGCGTGAAACCACAGGTCGGCCAGGGCGTATTCGCTGAGCAACAGGCTGGAGCCTTCGTCGCCCCAGATCGCCGCCGAGGTGAGGTGGTAAAACCGCAGGGCCATGGCCAGCGCCAGGATCGGCACCCACCACAGGCGGCTGAGCCAGCCGGCACCTTCCCAGCTCAAGCGATGAAAGGCAGGCAATGCCCCGACTTTTTCGTGTTGCTCTACCACAGACCGACGCATATCGACTCCGCTACTACTGCCCTCTTACAGGACAAACACTGCGCATGCGCAAACACCGCCACTCTAGGCCAAAAGCCCTGGCCTCGCCGCTGGAATCGGACAAATCCGCAATTTGTGTAGGCCTTCACCGAAGCACGCGCCGGATCAGGCTATTATTGCCCCTTCTCCAAGGACTCAGGATCAAGGAAACGTTATGCGCATCGGTTTGCTGTCACCTCTGGCCCTGGCCCTGCTGGCCGGTTTTTCCCTACCGGCCCAGGCCAGTTCTGACGACTCGTGCTACCCCGACTGGCGGGTATCGCGTGACAGCTACGAGCCGTGCAGCAACCAGCCGTTTCTCAGCCCTGGCAACGACAGCCGAGTGAACCTGCGCCTGTTGCTGGCCGACAAAAAAGCAGCGCCCCTGGCCCCCAATGCCTTAGGCGAAGACGATTTGGCGCAAGGGTTCGGCCCGGTGCCGTTTCCGGTGTACCGCCTGGTGCCGGCTCCGGCCACGAATGAGGAGCCTGACAACAAGGCTGACGATTCACGCACAGCCGAACTCGACACGCTGCTCCAGCCCCTGGGCATCAAGCGCGAGGAGTACAAGACCGCAGGCCAGGCCTTCCTGAATGGCGAAGGCAGCCGTTGCCGCAGCAATGACGATGACAGCGCCGCGGCGTTTATCAGCCAGGTGATCAAAGCCCAGATGCCGCCCGCCGAGCGCGATGTGTTGGTAAAAGCACGCCTGCAGCTGCTGACCACCTGTGACTGGAGCCGCCAGGTCGTGGACGCGCAGTTGACCCCCTCGGCCAACGCCCAGTTGTTTCGCACCTACTTGCAGGCCGCCGGCGATTTCTACAGCGGGCGCTTCGATTACGCCGAGCGCGGGTTCGCCGCCGCCACCACCAGCGATGTGCCGTGGCTGAAGGAAACGGCACTGTACATGACTGCGCGTACGTCGCTGAATCAGGCCCAGGCCGAAGCCTTCGATGAATACGGCATGCCGCAACGCGAGCATGTGGATAAGTCGGCCCTGAGCGATGCCGAGCAAGGCTTTCTCGGTTACCTGAAAACTTACCCACAGGGCGATTACGTCGCCTCCGCCCGCGGGCTCTTGCGCCGTGTGCACTGGCTGGCGAACGACGACGCCAAGCTTGCCGAAGACTTCACCTGGCAATTTACCGAGGCCACCGACGCCCAGCGTAATGTCAGCGTCGATGAGTTGGTGGAAGAGGCCGACCTCAAGTTGCTGATGGTCGGCAACCAAGCAGCGAACAGCCCGATGCTGCAAGTGGTCAGCGACCTGATGGCGATGCGCGCCCACACCCCGCCGCTGTTGAGCCGCGAAGACCTGGATAAGCAAAAGAGCACCTTCGCCACTGAGCCGGCGCTGTTTGACTTCCTGCAAGCCAGCTATGCCCTGTACGTCGAGCACCAACCCGACACGGCCTTGAAGCACCTGCCTGCGGATGTACCATCGAGCCTGGATTACTTCGCCTTCAGCCAACAGACCCTGCGCGCCCTCGCCCTGGAGGCCAAGCAGGACTGGAAAGGCGCCGAAGCCCTGTGGCTGCAACTGCTGCCGCTGGCCAAGCAACCGCTGCAACGTGACCAGTTGGAGCTGGCATTGGCCATGAACTACGAGCGCAGCGGCCAACTGGCCAAGGTGTTCGCCGCCGACTCACCGATCAGCGCCAAGCAAGTGCGCTACATCCTGCTGCGCAACGTCGCCGGCCCCGACCTGCTACGCCAGCAGATCGCCAACGCCAGCGACCCGATCGAGCGCCAGAGCGCGCAATTCGTGCTCCTCTACAAAGACCTGCTGCGCGGCCAGTACGCCACCTTCGCCGATGACCTCAAGCAGGCCTCGCTCTCTGACGACAAACTCGGCACCAGCCTGGGCTACACCTATACCAGCGGCCAGACCTTGAAGCTGTTCCAATGGAACGGCGACAAGGCCGAATCTGGGTACGCGTGCCCAAGCATCGCGCAAACCGCGGCGACCTTGCAGAACGAGGCCAAAAACCCGCATGCGTTGAACTGCTTCGGGGAATTCATCCTGCGCAACGGCCTGGACGGCATGCCGTTGGAACAACCCCGCGCCGCCGGCAGCCTGGGCAGTACCGACTCGGACTTCAAGGGTGAAACCTTCTCGCGCCTGGACGGCTACAAACAGGTGATCGCCAACGCCAAGGCGCCGAAAACCGACAAGGCCTATGCGTTGTTCCGCGCCATCAACTGCTACGCGCCGGCCGGCTACAACAGCTGCGGCGGCGAAGACGTTGCGCCAGCGGTGCGCAAAGCCTGGTTCCGCCAACTCAAGAGCGGTTTTGCCGATACCCAATGGGGCAAATCGCTGCAGTACTACTGGTGAGGTCGCTGTGGCTAGGCTTGCTGTTGCTGGCAAGCCCGGCTTTTGGCGCCGTCGACGCCCGCGACTATGACGCCTTCTGGCTGTGGAGTGGCGTCGAGCCTCAGCCGGTGATCAAGCAGGCAAAAACCCTGTACATCCTGCAAGGCCAGATCAACGCCACGCGCCGCGCACCCCAGCGCGGTGTACAACTGATCGCCCAGGGCATGAGCGTGCCGCGCATTACTCAAGGCCACGTCTGGGTGGTGTACCGCGCCCACACCCTGCGCTGGCCGGAACGGGTCTACACCCAGGTGCTGGGCCAGGTGCAACGCTGGCGCGACGCGGGTAACCCGGTGATCGGCATCCAGATCGACTTCGATGCTCGCACCCAATACCTGCATGAGTACGCCCACTTCCTGCGCGACCTGCGCCAACGCCTGCCCGCCGACCTGCGCCTGAGCATCACCGGCCTGATGGACTGGAGCAGCAACGCCGACCCGGCCGCCATCGCCCAGCTCAAGGGTGTAGTGGATGAAGTGGTGGTGCAGACGTATCAGGGGCGGCACAGCATCCCTGACTATGCCGCGTATTTGCCGCGGATGAATCGGCTCGGCGTGCCGTTCAAGATTGGCTTGATTCAGGGCGGGGAGTGGCAAGAGCCGGGGTATCTGGGGGCCAATGAGTGGTTTCGGGGGTATGTGGTGTTTTTGCAAAACCTTTGATCTTCCAATCCTGCAAAAAACCGGCCTCGAGCCGGTTTTTTGCAGGTGGCCTTAGAGGCTTGGATGATATAAGTTACCTTTATTGCTTTAAAGAGTGATATATCATGCAAGAAACAGCGAAGCCCTACCCGCACAAAGGGTACATCTCAGAGAGAAGCGCTGAGCTGATGAGAGGTATCGGGAACGGTATCGAAATAGCCCGCATTCGTCGCCGGTTGAAAATCTCCACCATATGCAGCCGCGCGGGCATTACGCGGCAGACGTATCAGCGGCTGAGGCAGGGCGAGGCCGGCGTATCCCTCGGCGTGCTGATGAATGTGCTGAGCGCGATGGACCTGGAAGAAGGCATGGCGAGCATCGCGTCACCAGAGCTTGACCAGGTTGGGATTACCATGAGCCTCGCCCGTGAGCCTGAGCGCATTCGCACTGAAGGAGAACACGATGTCCTGGAAGCCGATTGGTAATGCCTTTGTTTTTTCAGCTCACTTAGTCGGTGACCCGGTCCCTGTTGGCGAAGTGGCGATGCATGGGAATGGATTCGTTTTTCGCTACGCCAACGGTTGGCTCGCGCGGCCCGACGCATTTGCGGTTGACCCGCGTCGACGCGGTTGAAAGTGCCGTTTCCTATTACAGGATCGCAGACGTTTTGAAGAAGGTCAGCGACGATGCAACGTTTGATATGCGTGAGCTTTACAAGCGCATGGCCTTCAATGTGCTCATCGGCAATAGCGACGACCACCTGAAACAAACCGGGCTGCTGCTGACCAGCGCCTCGGGCTACTCCCTTGCGCCAGTATTTGACGTGTTGCCCCACCCGACTCAGCTAGGCTTGCAGGCACTTATCATCGGGAATGAGGGCAGGGTATCGTCGATCAGCAATTTGCTCAGTACCCCCGAGCGCTTTGGGTTGGGAATGGATGAAGCAAGATCCATCGTCACTGATATTTATGCTGTGGTGCGAGAAGCCTCCGGCTTTTTCGAAGCGACAGGCTGTAGCGGTGCCGATGTGCGCATGCTTTCCAATGTGTGTACCCGGTTTGCAGCCGACCTCACTTAGGATCAAGGATCTCGGGCCGCAACAAAGCGCACCCTCATTACTGAGCGACTTGCAACGGATACACCGACTCCCACCCTCCTCCCAACGCTTTGTACAGCCCGACCATGGCCAACGACACGCCGGTGGAGCTTTCCACCCACTGCTCCTGAGTCGCCAGCAATGCGCTTTGCACCGTGAGCACGTTGACGAAATCCGCCACGCCTTCGACGTACTGGTGTTGGGCGGTGGTGAGGGCGATCTGGTTCTGGCGCACCGCTTCGGCCAGGCTGTCGCGACGCAATTGGCTGGCGTTGTAGCGGGTCAGCTGGTCATCGATTTCATGCCAGGCACGCAGCACGGTTTGCTGGTAGGCCAGGGCCGCTTCCTGTTGCTGGGCTTCGCGTAAATCCACCATGCCTTGCAGGCGCCCGCCGTTGAACAGCGGCAGGCTCAATTGCGGGCCGAAGGCAAAGGCACGGGAACCCCAGGAACCGAAATCCGAGAGCTGCATGGCTTGGGAACCCAGGCTGCCGGACAGGGTGATACGTGGGTAAAAGTCGCCCTTGGCCACGCCGATGCTGGCCGTGGCTGCGTGCAGGCGCGCTTCGGCCTGGCGGATGTCGGGCCGGCGTTCGGCGAGTTCCGATGGTAGGCCGATCGCCACCTGTTGCTGTGTTTGCGGCACAGGGGCGTCTTTGGACAGCTGCGCGTACAGCGCCTGGGGTGGCTCGCCCATCAGCAGGCTCAGGGCGTTGATCAACTGGTCCTGGCGCTGTTGTAAGTCCGGCAGGCGCGCCTCGATAGCCGCGACTTGAGCGGCGGCTTCGGCCACGTCCAGGTCGGTCGCGACGCCGTCGGCCAGACGCAGTTGCGAGAGCTTGAGGCTGTGGCGAGCGACGTCGAGGTTTTGCTCGGTCACGGCGCGGGTATTTTGTACGCCGCGCAGTTGGATGTAGTCCTGGGCGGTCTCGGCCAGTACCGACAACAACACGGTGCGACGGTCGTTTTCGGCGACTTCCAGGGTGGCGTCGGCGGCTTCGGTTTCGCGCTTGACCCGGCCCCAGAAGTCCAGCTCCCAAGAAGCGGAGAAGCCCATGTCCCATTGGTTGAAGGCTGCGCGGCCATTCTCGCCGGAAGGGTCGTTCAAGCCTTTGCCGCTGTTGCGCTTACGCTGGTAAGCGCCGCCGACATCAACGTTGGGGTAGCGCTCGGCCGTGGTCACCTGGCGGATAGCGCGGCTTTGTTGCAGGCGGCTGCTGGCCAGTTTCAGGTCGAGGTTATCGCTGAGGGCGCGACGCGTAAGGGCCGAGAGCTGCGCATCGTGGAACACATCCCACCAGCGCTCCTGCAAAGGGTCGCTGGTGGCGCGGCTGGCGGCCTGGCGGCCCTGGGGCTCGCTCCATTGATTGATCTGCGGGCTCTCGGGCCGCTGGAAGTCGGGACCGACCGTGCAGGCACTCAGGCTGATCAGGCTCAAGGTGAGCCAGGCAACATGTTTCATTGCTGGGCCACCTCACGCTGTTGCGCGACCGGCCGCGTATCGACGCTGGCTTCCACCGACATGCCGACGCGTAAGCGCTCGGTCAGTGGCTGGTTCGGTTCGAGGACGATCTTCACCGGAATACGCTGCACCACCTTGGTGAAGTTGCCGGTGGCGTTGTCGGGCTTGACCGAGGCGAAGGTCACTCCGGTGGCAGGCGCCAGGCTTTCCAGATGGCCTTTGAGCAGTTCGCCGTCAAGGCTGTCGACGCTGACTTGCACCGCTTGCCCCGCGTGCATATGCGACAGTTGGGTCTCTTGGAAATTGGCCACCACGTAGGCTTCGGCCAGTGGCACCACCGCGAGGATCTTGCTGCCCGGTGTCACATAGGCGCCGACCCGCACCGCACGCTCACCGACCATGCCATCCACCGGTGCGACAATGCGCGTGTAAGACAGCTGATAACTGGCCATTTCCAGCGCGGCCTGGGCGCGTTTGAGCCCACCTTCGGCGGCGTCGCGCTGGGCGGTGAGGATTTCCACCTGCTTGCGTTCGGCGGCCAGCACGGCGGTGGATTTGGCCAGGCGCGCGGTAGCCTGGTCGATGCGCGTCTTGGCTTGCTGGGCGTTCTGCACGGTGCCCGCACCGACGCCGGCGAGGTGGTTGTAGCGATTCAGTTCATGCTCGGCAAACGCCACTTCTGCGCGATCTGCTGCCACGGTGGCTTGGGCCTGAGCGATCACCGAGCTTTGGCGCTCCAGGGTCGCGCTGGCGTTTTTCAGCTGGGCCTGGGCGACCAGGGTGTCGGCATCGGCGGCCTGGGCGGCGGCGCGAAAATCGCGGTCGTCGATCAACGCCAACAGTTGGCCAGCCTTGACGCGCTGGTTGTCCTCTACCAGCACTTCCTTGATGAAGCCTGCCACCCGCGGCGCCACCAGAGTGAAGTCGGCGGCGACAAAGGCGTCGTTGGTGGTCTGGTGCTTGCTGCCCAGTACGCCCGGCGCAACCAGGTAAAACAACACGCCGATAGCAAATACAGCAATAACGGAGACGGCAATTTTGTCTTTGCGTTTCATGGAAAGTCCTTGTGGTCAGGCCGGAGCGCGAGGCGGATAGATCCGCGTGGGCATCCAGAAAATCAGCAGGATCAACGCCACCGCGACACCGGCCATGACGACGTAAAGATCCGAAGAGGTCAGCACCACGGTCTGCTCGTGCAAGCGGTGGGCGAGGCCCGGCGCGTCAGCGTCGGCCAGGGGCGAATTGCCCAGGCGGTCCACCAACATGGTTGAATGGAAATGCCCGCGCTGGGTGGTCAATGTATCCAGCACCGCAGTGGCGATCACAGCGGCCAGGCCCTTGACGGTGTTGAACCAGGCCGAGGCAAACGGCCCTTCGATGGGTTGGATACTGCCGGTGGACAGCATCAGCAGAGGCAACACGGCCATCGGCTGACCGAAAATCTGCAGCAGGTACCAGCCGTAAAAGTCGTCACGAATCCACGCCGAAGTCAGGTGAGAACTGCCGATGCAGCACAGCACCAACATGCTCAGGCCAATGCCCAGCACCCAGCGGCAATCGACCCAGCGCAGGTTGCACAGCGCCGCCACCAGCGGCAGCGCAATCAACTGTGGCAGCGCCATCAGCAGCATCACCGGCGCAGTTTGCAGCGGCCGGTAACCCTGGACCTGGGCGAGGAAACTCGACGGAATGATGATCACCGAGGTCAGCACCATCAGCACGCCGGCCAGCACGATCAGGGCGAAGGCCAGGTTGCGCAGGCCGAGCATCTGCAGGTTGAAGAAGGGCAGCGGTTGTGACCATTCGTTGAGCATGAACAGCACCAGCAACACTGTGCCGCCACACAGCAGGAAGGTAATCAGGCCCGATTCGAACCAGTCCAGGCGATTGCCCTGCAACAGGCCGATCACCAGCATGCAAATCGCCGGAAAGCCCAACAGCAGGCCACGCCAGTTGAACTGCTTGAAGCGCTCCAGGCGCAGCGGGTCTTGTGGCAAACCGTAGGCCACGGCCGCCATGGCCAGCAGGCACGGCGCGACGATCTGCCAGAACGCCCACTGCCAGCCGACGTATTCGGTCCACAACGCAGCCAGCGGCGTGCCCAGGCTGGGGCCGAAGGTGGCGGTCAGTGCGTAACCGGCCAACCCGTACAACTTGACGTTGGCCGGCAAAAAACGCAGCGCCACGGTCATCAGCATCGGCGGCAGCGCGCCACCGGCCAGGCCTTGCACGGTACGCAGCAGCAGCAGGCTTTCGTAGTTCGGCGCGAACGGGCAGAGGATGCCCAGCACGGTGAACAAACCGATGGCGCACAGCGTGAAACGGCGCAGGGAAAACGTCACCGAACACCACGGCGCGAAGGCCATGGCTGCCACGGAGGTGGCGGTGTAGGCGGCGACCAGCCACGTGCCTTCATCAAAGCCGATGTACAGCGCGCCACGGATATCGGCGAGAGCAACCTTGGTGACCATCTCGTTGAGACCGGAAACCAGTACCGCCAGCAATACGCCGAGCAAGCCGATGATGATGCGCGGGCCGAATACGGGTGGGCTCAGAGCCGTAGGTTTGGCTGCGGCCTGGAGGACGGGGGCAGCGAGGGACGTCATGAACAGGTGACTCGGAATGAGAAATACCTGAGCAGTTTAATCGGGCACTCTCATGACAAAAAGTTACTTGTTGGCAGGTTATAAGTGCGTCAGACGCAACTTTGAACATCAACACTGAACCCTGTGGGAGCTGGCTTGCCTGCGATAGCGCCAGTTCAGTAACAGATTCAGTGACTGACACCCCGCCTTCGCAGGCAAGCCAGCTCCCACATTCATCCGCGTTCGCTTTATACCGGCTGGGCTTCTAGCCAGGTGGCATGACAGCTCTCGCGCATGGTTTCGCGCAGCCACTTATGGGCCGGGTCTTTGTCGAAGCGTGGGTGCCAGGATTGGGCCAGGACCAGGGTTTGCAGTGGAATCGGCAAGGCAAATGCGCGCAGTGGCAGGTTCAGACGCTTGGCGCTCAGGAGGGCTTCCTTGGGTACCGGCAACAGCAGGTCGGAATCGGGCAGCATGAACATCGCACCGTGAAAGCCTGGGGCGATCATGGCCACACGGCGCTCCAGGCCTTGGGCATTCAACGCGGTATCGATGGGCCCACGGGCGATGCCGCGCCGGGAGATGCTGATGTGGGAGTAGCTGGCAAAGCGTGCCGCCGTGATTTCTTCGTCGAACAGCGGGTGATCTTGTCGTGCCAGGCCGACAAAGGTGGTGGAGAACAGGTTCTGCACCTTCACTTCCGGGCTGGCAGGCATGGTGTTGCTCACCCGCAAGTCCAACCGCCCTTCCCGCAGGGCTTCATCGTCAGTGTCGCCTTCGGGCACAAAGCGCAGCTCACACAACGGCGCCACACGCTCCATGGTGTCGAACAGTCGCCCGCCATACACGCCGATGAAAAAGTCATTGGCGCGCACGCTGAAGCGGCGGCGCAAGGTGCTCAAATCGACTTGGTCCGCCGAACGGAACAGCAACGCAGCCTGCTCCACCACATTGCGCACCTGGCCTTGCAGCTCGAGCGCCTTGGGCGTCGGCACCAGGCCACGGCCGGCACGCACCAGGATCGGGTCTCCGACCGCTTCACGGATACGCGTGAGGGTGCGGCTCATGGCGGCCGGGCTAAGGTTCATCCGCCGCGCGGCGCCCACCACACTGCCCTCGTCGAGCAACGCGTCGAGGGCGACCAGCAGGTTCATGTCCGGTAGTTGCATGCCAAGCACTCGTGGTCCGTTGGGAGTGAACTGGGCGCAATCCTAGCAGGCTTTATCGGGTTAGAAAGGCGCATCACCCTGAATGGTGGTGCGGTACAACTTGCGGCGCAGGTGGCTTGGGCACCCGGCGGCCAGGTGGATCAGCGAGCGGTTGTCCCAGAACACCAGGTCGTGGGGCTGCCACTGATGACGGTAGATGTTTTCCGGCAGCACGCTGTGGGCGTAGAGCTGGGCCAGCAGGTCACGGCTTTCGTCATCGGGCAAGCCGACGATACGGGTGGTGAAGCCCTCGCTGACGAACAGCACCTTACGGCCGTTTTCCGGGTGGGTACGCACAACGGGGTGCACCACTTCGGCAACCTGGGCGAGCTGTTCCGGGGTGAGGGTTGGGCGCCAGTTGCCTTCGAATTTGGTCTCGCTGTAGCGCGCCGTGTAGGAATGCGCGGCGCTGCGGCCTTCGATGGCGTTGCGCAGGTGGCTTGGCAGCTGCTCCCAGGCTTTGTGCATATCGGCGAACAGAGTGTCGCCGCCTTCAGATGGCAGTTCCTGGGCATGCAGCATCGAACCCAGGCTGGGCAGTTCTTTGTACGACAGGTCCGAATGCCAGAACTTGCCCGCATCCCCCAGGCCGATGGATTGGCCGTTCTCGATGATGTTGGAGACGATCAGGATCTCGGGGTGGTTGGCCAACAGGAACTGTTTGAGCACATGGATCTGCAACACGCCGAAACGGCGGCTGAAGGCGATCTGTTGTTCGGGGGTGATGCGTTGGTCGCGGAACACGATGACGTGGTGGTCCAGGTGTGCGCGATGAATGCGGGCGAAGTCTTGCTCGTTGACTGGACGGGATAAGTCCAGGCCGATGATCTCGGCGCCGACACTGCCGGGGAACGGGTGGATGTCGAAGGTTTGGAGGGCGGTGGTGGCAGACATTTGATTCATTCCCGGCGGACAGGGGAGTGAATTTATAGGCATAAGGATGGAAGCTTAAATACCGTTAGCGCATATGGATATGGCGTTTGGTCTGAGCTGTAGCGTGATGCTGGCGGCCGCATCGGGGGCAAGCCCCCTCCCACATTTTGATTGGTGAACACATTCAAATGTGGGAGCTGGCTTGCCTGCGATGAGGTCGGTACAGGCGCTGAAAATCAACGCTCGTGCAACGCCTCGGCCCGCGCCTTGATGATCGGCTTGAGCAAGTAACTGAGGATGCTTTTCTTGCCGGTGATGATATCCACCGAAGCGACCATGCCGGGGATGATCAGCAACGGCTTCTCATCGCTGCCCAAGTGGCTGCGGTCGGTGCGCAGAGTAATCATGTAGTAGGTGGTTTTTTTGTCTTCATCAGTGATGGTGTCGGCGCCGATGCGTTCGAGTTTGGCCTTCAGGCCACCGTAGACCGTGTAGTCGTAAGCGGTGAACTTGACCACCGCTTCTTGCCCTGGGTGCAGGAAGGCGATGTCTTGCGGGCGGATCTTGGCTTCTACCAGCAGGGTGTCGTCCAGCGGCACGATTTCGACCATGTCGCTGCCCGGCTGGATCACACCGCCAACGGTGTTGACCAGCAACTGCTTGACGATCCCGCGTACTGGCGAGGTGACCAGGGTGCGGCTGACCCGGTCTTCCAACGCGCGGCCGGTGGACTCGGCCTTGTTCAGTTCAGTACGGGCTTCGTTGAGTTGGGTCAGGGCTTCGCTGCGGAATTTGCCGCGGGTTTCATCGATTTTGCGTTGCACTTCCTTGATCGCCGATTCAGCACGCGGGATCGCCAGGGTGGTGGCGTCCAACTGCCCGCGGGTTTCCATTTCGGCGCGCTTGAGGCGCAGCACTTCTACCGGCGACACCGCGCCCTGAGCCACCAGCGGCTCGGACATGTTGATTTCCTGGCGTTGCAGGGACAACTGGCTGCGGTATTGGCCCTGCTTGGAGGTGAACTCGCGCAGTTCCTGTTGGCGCTGTACGAGTTGCTCCTGCAAGCCGCCGACTTCGTCTTTCAACTGCTGGCGGCGGCTTTCATACAAGGAGCGCTCGTTGGCGGCCTGGCTCGGCGCGGCCTTGAGCACCTCGTCAGGGATGTTCAGCGGGCGGTCATCCACCTGCGCGCTCAAACGCTCGACGCGCAGTTGCATGGCCAGGCGCAGGGCTTCGGTTTCCCCGGCGTTGGAGACAAACCGCGTGTCGTCGAGACGAATCAACGGCGCGCCGGCCTCTACGATCTGGCCTTCCTTGACGTACAGCTCGGCGACGATACCGCCCTCCAGGTTCTGGATTTTCTGCAACTTGGACGACGGAATCGCCTTGCCGTCGCCACGGGTCACTTCGTCGATCTGGGAGAAACCGGCCCACACCACCAGAAATACAAAGAACGCGATGATTGCCCAGATGGTCAGGCGGATGACCCGTGGCGCATCTTCGATCAGCGCCTTGTTGACCTCGGGCAGCGGCTGGCCCTGCAGCGAATCGGAGCCTTTGAAGTAGCGGCCGACCGCACTCTTGATGGAGTTAAGCAACACTGATCTGCCCCTTCTTCAACGCTTCCATGACCACGGCTTTCGGGCCGTCCGCGAGAATCTGCCCACGGTCGACCACCAGCAGGCGATCAACCAGGGAGAGCAGTGAGGCTCGGTGCGTGACCAGCACCACGGTCTTGTTTTGCACCACGGCTTGCAGGCGTTGCTTCAAGCGTTCTTCACCGGTGTTGTCCATGGCGCTGGTGGGTTCGTCCAGCAGCAGCATGGGCGGGTTGAGCAGCAGCGCACGGGCCAGGGCGACGTTCTGACGCTGGCCGCCGGACAGGTTCTGCCCACGCTCGCCGACTTGCAGCTCGTAGCCTTGGGGATGCAGGCGGGCAAATTCGTGCACGCCGGCCAGTTCGGCAGCTTGCAAAACCATTTCATCCTCGACGTAGCGCGCACCGCTGACCAGGTTGTCGCGCAGGGTGCCGGCCAGCAATTGTATGTCTTGGGCGACATAGCCGATGTTGTGGCGCAGTTCGCTCACGTCGATCTGGCGCACGTCCACGCCGTCCACCAGCAAGGAGCCGGAGTCGGGTTGGTAAAGGCCGACGATCAGCTTGGCCAGGGAGCTTTTGCCCGAGCCACTGCGGCCGATGATGCCGATTTTTTCCCCTGGTTTGATCACCAGGTTGATGTTTTTCAGCGCCAGGTTCTGCTGGTTCGGGTAAGTGAAGTTCAGGCCCCGGCACTCGATGGCGCCTTGCAGGGTGCGCCGGCTCATGGGGCGCTCTTCGAAGTTGCGCTCCTGGGGCAGCTCCATCATTTGGTCCACCGAGGTCATGGTGACCTTGGCTTGCTGATAGCGCGTCAGCAGGCCCGACAGCGAGGCCAGCGGGCTCAAGGCACGGCCACTGAGCATGTAGCAGGCAATCAGGCCGCCCATGCTGAGGTTACCGTCGATGATCTGGTACACGCCGAACACAATCATGATCACGCCAGCCAGTTGCTGGATCAGCAGGGTCATGTTCATCGACAGGCCCGACAGCAACTTCACCCGCAGCTCAAGCCGGCTCAGGGTACCGATGGTCTGTTCCCAGCCGTACTGACGCTCGCTCTCGGCATTGTTGACCTTGACCGCATCAAGCCCGGCGAGGGTTTCGATCAGGCTCGACTGGCGCTCGGCGGCCAGCGCCATGGTGCGTTCCATGGTCGCGACCAGGGGCTTCTGCAAGGCATAGCCGATGCCCAGGGCCAGCGGGAACGCCAGCACCGGGATCCACACCAGGTGCCCGCCGAGAATGGCGATGACCAGGAAGATCAGCAGCGTAAACGGCAGGTCGATCAGGCTGGTGAGGGTCAGCGACGCGAGGAAGTCGCGCAGGCTTTGAAACTCGTGGATGTTCTGCGCGAAGCTGCCGACCCGCGCCGGGCGGTATTTCATGGACATGCCGACGATGCGCTCGAACAGCGTGGCCGAGATGATCAGGTCGGTCTTTTTACCGGCCAGGTCCAGGCACAGGCTGCGCAGGCTTTTGAGGATCAGGTCGAACAGGTAGGCACCGCAGATGCCCACGGCCAGCACCCACAGGGTGGCGGTGGCCTGGTTCGGCACGACGCGGTCGTACACGTTCATCACGAACAGCGGTGCGGCCATGGCGATGATGTTGATCAGGAAGCTGGCGGCGATGGCGTCGGTGTAGAGCCAGCGTGAACGCATGAGGGTGTCACGGAACCACGAGCGCGCCCGCGGAATCAGGCTGCCGTGGTTGACGTCGAACTTGTGCTGCGGCTGTGCAAAGAAGACTTTGCCGATATAGTCGTCGGCCAGTGCTTCGCGCTTGATCAGCACTTCACCGCCGTCGCTTTCGCTGAGCAGGATCCGCGCTTCATCTTCGCCCTCCCAGCCCACCAGCACGGTACTGCGACCGTCCTTGAGCAACAGCAGTGCCGGCAGTGCAATGGTCGGGATCTGTTCCAACTTGCGTTGCAGCAGCCGGCCTTGCAACCCGGCCCGCGCAGCGGCACGTGGTAGCAGTTCGGCACTCAAGCGTTGCGAAGGCAGCGGCAGGCCGGTGGTGAGCATGGCCGCACTGGCCGGTTTTTGATGCAGGGCGCAGAGCGCCAACAACCCGTCGAGTAACGGGTCGTCGTGCAGTGCGCGTGGATCATGACTGAGATGAACTCGACTGACTTCAGGTTCCACGCGGGGCACTCTCGACTAACAGATGGGGCTATTGGGGTGGCTCAATTCATCCCAGGCAGTTGGACTTTAGGTTTCACGTCGTTCTGCACGACGGAGGCCATTGGTGCAACCACTCCCTGGCTCTTGAGCAATTCGCCCATGGTCGCCTTGATTCGGTACTGAGTAAATAACTGAATGTTCTTGATTTCTTCCAGGCGACGGGAAGCGGTGAACAATTCATTTTCGCTGTCGAGTAAATCCAACAGGGTACGTTGACCAAGGCTGAACTGTTGCTGGTAAGACGTGCGTACGCGGGTGCTGTGATCCACGTACTGCTGGGCGACCGGCAATTGCGCGTTAGCGTTGTTCAGGGCGTTCCAAGCCAAGCCTAGCTCTTCATTGAGCTGGCGCAAGGCGTTGTTGCGAATGTCCAGCGCCTGGTTGGCCTGGTAGGACTTCGATTGCAGGTCGGCCTTGTTGCTGCCACCGGCGAACAGGTTGAAGCGCATGCGCACCATGGCTTCCCAACCGTTGCTGTGGTTGGGATCACCGGAGACGTTGTTGTCGGCGTTGGTGCCCAGCTCAGCGTCAAATCGCGGGTAGAAGGTGGACTTGGCGGCTTCGTACTGCTTCTCGGCGGCGGAGATATCCGACTCGGCCGAACGCAGGATCGGGCTGTTGTCGAGCATCTGGCGACGGGCTTCATTCAGGTCTGCCGGCAGCATGGCCATGAACGGGGCCGGGCGCTCGAGCTGGTCGGGCATCTGGCCGACAGCGCTGAGGTAATTGACCTGCGCATCCGCCAGGTTGGTTTGCTCGGTGATCAAGTTGTTACGGGCCTGGGCCAGGCGCGCTTCGGCCTGGTCCTGGTCGGCACCGTTGCCGACGCCGCGCTCGGTGCGCAACTTGATCTGGTCGTAGATGCGTTCGTGGTTGCGCAGGTTATCTTCGGCCAGGCGTACGAACTCTCGACGGGTCAGCACTTCCAGGTAAACCTGGGCAACGGTCAGCGCCGTGCGTTCGGAAGTACCGAGCAAGGAGTAGGCACGGGAATTAACGTTGGCTTGTTGACGCCCGACTTCGCTGGAGGTGGCGAAACCGTCAAAAATCATTTGCTGCAGGCGCAGGCTGGATTCACCGCGGTTGAGCGTGTCCCAGTGATTGCCGCTGGGGTTATTGGCGCGGGTAGTAGCGTTGTCGGTTCCTTGACGGCCGTAACCGGCGTTCAGGTCGACACGCGGCAGGTAGCCACCTTGTGCCGCGCGCAATTGGTAATCGGCGGCGATGCGGCTGTTAACACCCGCCTGGATTTCCGGGTGTACATCCAACGCCTGTTGCATGGCTTGGGGCAGTGTCTGGGCTTGTACGAAACTGGCGGCGAGAGCGAACGGTATTGCCTTGAACAGGTGCAGACGCATTTAAAATTTCCCCAAGACTTCTTGTCTTAAATCACAGCGATTAGCACCGCTGCGTCGGATAATGGCTACCGTAATGACCGTACGTCGGAAAGTTCAAAAAGCGGAACTGCTTCACACATGTAGGAAAGGCGTGACTGGCGGCGAGCATTTCGAGAACCTGGTGCCCGGCACTACGGCAGTGAACACCACTGTCACCGATACCCCCGGTACCGACAACACAACGACTGTCACCCTGACTGCGCCAAGTGCGGTTAACGAAGGTGGCCAGATTACCTACACCGCGACCTTGAGCAACAAGGCTGGCACTGACGTCACCCTGAAGCTGGATAACAGCTCGTCGATCACCATCAAGGCTGGCGAAACCGTTGGCACCGTGACTGTCCCTGCGCCTACCGATGACGTGTTCATCGACAAGAGCACCCAAACGGTCAAGATCACCGAAACCACCGGCGGCAACTTCGAAAAACTGGAAGTTGCAGGCAGCGGCGCAACGACCACGATCAACGACACGATCGACAAAGTTGATGTGGTTCTGACCGCTACCACCACCGTTGGCGAAGGCGGCAACATCGTCTACACCGCTAGCCTTGTGGATAAAAACGGTGCGCCGGTGACTAACATCACCAATCCGTTGACCGTCACCTTGGATAATGGCCAGACCATCACCATCGGCGTAAACCAGACTAGCGGTAGCGTTTCGATTCTTGCTCCTGATGATGTCTATAAAGGCGATCAAACCGTCACCACCGCTATCAAGGGTGTTACCGGCGGCGAGCACTTCGAAAACCTGGTGCCTGGCACGACGGCAGTGAACACTACTGTCACCGATACCCCAGGCACCGATAACACCACCACCGTGACGCTGACGGCTCCGTCCGAGGCAAACGAGGGTGGGCAGATTACGTACACCGCCACGCTTTCCAACAAAGCGGGCACTGATGTCACGCTCAAGTTGGATAACGGCTCGTCGATCACCATCAAGGCTGGCGAAACCGTTGGTACTGTGACCGTCCCTGCGCCTAACGATGATGTGTTCATCGACAAGAGCACGCAGACGGTCAAGATCACTGAGACCTCTGGCGGCAATTTCGAGAAATTGGAAGTTGCGGGCGATGGTGCGACCACTACGATCAACGACACCATCGACAAAGTTGATGTGGTCCTGACGGCCACTACCACCGTTGGCGAAGGCGGCAACATCGTTTACACCGCCAGCCTTGTGGATAAGAACGGCGCGCCGGTGACTAACATCACCAACCCGTTGACCGTCACCCTCGACAACGGCAAAACCATCACCATAGGCGTAAACCAATCGAGCGGTAGCGTTTCGGTTGTTGCTCCTGATGACGTGTACAAAGGCGACCAAACCGTCACCACTGCTATCAAAGGCGTGACTGGTGGCGAGCACTTTGAAAACTTGGTCCCTGGCACGACGGCAGTGAGCACCACTGTCACCGATACCCCCGGTACCGACAACACAACGACTGTCACGCTGACTGCGCCAAGTGCGGTTAACGAAGGTGGGCAGATTACCTACACAGCGACCTTGAGCAACAAGGCCGGCACCGACGTCACGCTGAAACTCGACAACGGCTCAAGCATCACCATCAAGGCTGGCGAAACCGTAGGCACCGTCACTGTCCCTGCGCCTACCGATGACGTGTTCATCGATAAGAGCACCCAGACCGTCCAGATCACTGACGCTGCCGGCGGCAACTTCGAAAAACTCGAAGTTGCCGGCAATGGCGCGACCACCACGATCAACGACACCATCGACAAAGTTGATGTAGTCCTGACCGCCACTACCACCGTCGGCGAAGGCGGCAATATCGTCTACACCGCCAGCCTTGTGGATAAGAACGGCGCGCCGGTGACCAACATCACCAATCCGCTCACCGTCACCTTGGATAACGGCCAAACCATCACCATTGGTGTGAATCAGTCGAGCGGCAGCGTTTCGGTTGTTGCTCCTGATGACGTGTACAAAGGCGACCAAACCGTCACCACTGCTATCAAAAGCGTGACTGGTGGCGAGCACTTTGAAAACCTGGTGCCGGGTACTACAGCGGTGAACACCACCGTTACGGACACACCGGGTACCGACAACACCACCACGGTTACGCTGACTGCGCCAAGTGCCGTTAACGAAGGCGGCCAGATCACCTACACCGCGACCTTGAGCAACAAGGCCGGTACTGATGTCACCTTGAAGCTGGATAACGGCTCGTCGATCACTATCAAAGCTGGCGAGACCGTCGGTACTGTGACCGTGCCCGCCCCTACTGATGACGTGTTCATCGACAAGAGCACTCAGACCGTAAAGATTACTGATGCTTCCGGAGGCAACTTCGAAAAACTCGAAGTCGCAGGCAACGGCGCAACCACCACGATCAACGACACCATCGACAAAGTCGACGTAGTCCTGACCGCCACCACCACCGTTGGTGAAGGCGGCAATATCGTCTACACCGCCAGCCTTGTGGATAAAAACGGCGCACCGGTGACCAACATCACCAATCCGTTGACCGTCACCTTGGATAATGGCCAGACCATCACCATCGGCGTAAACCAGACTAGCGGTAGCGTTTCGGTTCTTGCTCCTGATGATGTCTATAAAGGCGATCAAACCGTCACCACCGCTATCAAAGGCGTAACCGGCGGCGAGCATTTCGAGAACCTGGTGCCGGGCACTACCGCGGTGAACACCACCGTTACGGACACACCGGGTACCGACAACACCACTACTGTGACGCTGACAGCGCCAAGTGCCGTTAACGAAGGTGGTCAGATCACCTACACCGCGACCTTGAGCAATAAGGCCGGCACCGACGTCACGCTGAAACTCGACAATGGTTCAAGCATCACCATTAAGGCTGGCGACACTGTTGGCACCGTCACTGTCCCTGCGCCGACCGATGACGTGTTTATCGATAAGAGCACCCAGACCGTTAAGATCGCCGAGACCACCGGCGGCAATTTCGAAAAACTCGAAGTGGCAGGCGACGGCGCAACCACCACCATCAATGACACCATCGACAAGGTAGATGTGGTCCTGACCGCTACTACCACCGTCGGCGAAGGCGGCAATATCGTCTACACCGCCAGCCTTGTGGATAAAAACGGCGCACCGGTGACCAACATCACCAACCCGTTGACCGTTACCTTGGACAACGGCAAGACCATCACCATCGGCGTAAACCAGACTAGCGGTAGCGTTTCGGTTCTTGCTCCTGATGATGTCTATAAAGGCGATCAAACCGTCACCACCGCTATCAAGGGTGTTACCGGCGGCGAGCACTTCGAAAATCTGGTTCCAGGTACTACCCCGGTTAACACCACCGTTACTGATACACCGGGCACCGATAACACCACTACCGTAACGCTGACAGCTCCGACCGAAGCGAATGAGGGTGGCCAGATCACCTATACCGCGACCTTGAGCAATAAGGCCGGTACCGACGTCACGTTGAAGTTGGATAACGGCTCTTCGATCACCATCAAGGCTGGCGACACGGTTGGCACTGTGACCGTGCCCGCTCCTAGCGATGACGTGTTCATCGATAAGAGCACTCAGACCGTCAAGATCACCGAGACCACTGGCGGCAACTTCGAGAAGTTAGAAGTCGCAGGCAACGGCGCAACCACCACGATCAACGACACCATCGACAAGGTGGATGTAGTTCTAACTGCTACCACTACCGTCGGCGAAGGCGGCAATATCGTCTACACCGCCAGCCTTGTGGATAAAAACGGCGCAGCGGTGACCAACATCACCAATCCGCTGACCGTCACCTTGGACAATGGCAAAACCATCACCATCGGTGTAAACCAATCGAGCGGTAGCGTTTCGGTTCTTGCTCCTGATGATGTGTACAAGGGCGACCAAACTGTCACCACCGCTATCAAGGGTGTGACCGGCGGCGAGCATTTCGAAAATCTGGTCCCTGGCACTACCGCGGTGAACACCACCGTTACGGACACACCGGGTACCGATAACACCACCACCGTTACGCTGACAGCGCCAAGTGCCGTTAACGAAGGTGGTCAGATCACCTACACCGCGACCTTGAGCAACAAGGCCGGTACTGACGTCACCCTGAAGCTCGATAACGGCTCGTCGATCACCATCAAAACTGGCGAGACCGTCGGTACTGTGACCGTGCCCGCGCCTACCGATGACGTGTTCATCGATAAGAGCACCCAGACCGTCAAGATCACCGAGACCACTGGCGGCAACTTCGAGAAGTTAGAAGTCGCAGGCAACGGCGCAACCACCACGATCAACGACACCATCGACAAGGTGGATGTAGTTCTAACTGCTACCACTACCGTCGGCGAAGGCGGCAATATCGTCTACACCGCCAGCCTTGTGGATAAAAACGGCGCAGCGGTGACCAACATCACCAATCCGCTGACCGTCACCTTGGACAATGGCAAAACCATCACCATCGGTGTAAATCAGTCAAGTGGCTCCATCACGACCATTGCGCCAAACGACGTCTACAAAGGCGACCAAACCGTCACCACCGCCATCAAAGGCGTGACCGGTGGCGAGCATTTCGAGAACCTCGTGCCGGGCACGACGGCGGTGAACACCACCGTCACCGACACACCAGGCTCCACCGACCTGACCACCGTCACCTTGACCGCCCCGACCGCGGTCAACGAAGGCGGCCAGATCACCTACACCGCCACCTTGAGCAACAAGGCCGGCAGCGACATGCTGGTCCAGCTCGACAACGGTTCGAGCATCACCATCAAGCAAGGTGAGACCGTGGGCACGGTGACCGTCCCGGCGCCTACCGATGACGTGTTCATCGACAAGAGCACCCAGACCGTCAAGATCACCGGCACCACCGGCGGCAATTTCGAGGGGGTGACCATCACACCTGCGGGCGCCACGACCACCATCAACGACACCATCGACGACGTGACCGTGGTACTCAAGGCCACCGGTTCGGTCAGCGAAGGCGGGCAGATCGTCTACACCGCGTCCCTGGTCGACAAGAACGGCGCGGCCGTGAACAACGTGGGCTCCGACTTGGTGGTAAGGCTGGATAACGGCTCGACCATCACCATCGGCAGTGGCAAGTCCACCAGCTTCACGACAGCTACCGCACCGAACGATGCCTATGTCGGCGCCAATGATGTCAGCGCCAAGATCACCGGCGTGGTCAGCGGTGGCGACAAGTACGAGCATCTGATTGTTGACGCCAGCCCCGCGGTCACCAAGGTCACGGATGTAGTGACGGATACCAAAATCAGCATAACGGGCGACGGCTCGGTCACTGAAGGTGGCACAGCCCACTACACCCTGACCTTGACCAACCCGCCGCAAACCGACGTAACCGTGACGCTCAAATACAGCGGCACCGCCACTGACGGTTCGGACTTCACCGGCGTGTACACCGTGAAGATCCCGGCAGGCTCCAGCAGCGTGCCGTTTGATATCCGCACGCTCGACGACAAGATCACCGAGCCTACGGAACAGATCGTTATCACCATCGACAAGGTCACCGGAGGCAACTTCGAGAACCTGGTGATCGACAAAGGCACCGTCACCACCAACATCCTCGACAACGATGCGCCGCCGGTGATCGACCTGGATGCCAACAACTCCAGCGGCGCCACGGGTGCCGATTACAAGACGACATTTACCGAGGGTACCGCCGGGCCGGGCGTGTCGATCGCCGATACGGATATCAAGATCACTGACCCAGACAGCACACTGCTGACGGGCGCGACGGTCACGCTGACCAACGCACAGGCCGGTGATGCCCTGAACCTGGGCAATAGCGTGAATGGCATCAGCGTCAGCACCAACAACCAGACGGGCACTATTACCCTGACGTTGTCCGGCAGCGCAACGCTGGCTGACTACATGCAACGTATCCAGAACATCACGTTCACCAACAACAGCCACGACCCGAGCACCACACCGCGCACCATCACCGTGACGGTGACCGATGGCGGCAACTACTCCAACGTGGCCACCACCACCGTCAACGTGGTAGCGGTCAACGATGCACCAGTGGCCACTGGCGGTGCTGTGACCGGTACAGAAGACACGGCGCTGGCCCTGACCTGGGCCAACTTCGGCGTGAGCGATGTGGACTCGCCGCAAGCCAGCCTCGGGGTGAAAATCACCGAGTTGCCGGTAGCCGGCAAGCTGCAGTACCTGGCGGCGGACGGCAGCACCTGGACCAACGTGACCAGCGGCCAGACCTTTACCAAGGCCCAGATCGATGGCGGCCAACTGCGCTTTATGCCGAACGCCAACGAGTCCGGCGCCGACGGTTACGGCGGCACTGGCGTGGGCAACAAGCAGGCGGATTACGCGCAGTTCAAGTTCCAGCCAACCGATGGCAAGGACCTGGGCACCAGCGCTACGGTAAAAGTCGATATCACTCCAGTGGCCGACGCGCCGACCCTCAGTGTGGCAGACAACAACGTTGCCTCGACCGGCCTGGTCAAACAGGGCTGGAACAGCATCGCCGGCCTCGGCAACAACGGCAACGGTGCTGCACCGGACGTGCTGAAAAAAGCCATCGATAACGCAGGCACACCCAACAGCACCTCTGTGGTGACCAACGTCGAGTCCGTCGACAACGTCACCGCCGGCTCTGGCTCCAAAATCTCCGGCCTGATCTACATGGAAGCCGGCAAGAGCTACACCTTCAGCGGTATCGCCGATGACAGCGTGGTGGTCAACGTTGGCGGTAAAGACGTTGCCAGCGGTTTGTGGGGTACCAACAGCGGCAAGTTCAGCGGCTCGTTCACGCCAACGACCACTGGTTACTACAGCCTTGAGATCTACCAGGCCAACCAAGCGGGGCCTGGCAGCTTTGACGTCAACCTGTCGGTCAACGGCGGGGCGGTGCAGAACCTGAGCACCAGCACCGTGCCGTTGTACACCGGCCTTACCGACCTGACCAACGCCGGCGTCACCGTATCCGACCTGCATGGCAGCAACGGTGACGGTTACTACGTGGGCTACAAGCTCAACGAAGGCCAGGAAAACGGCACGGTCAAATTGTCCAAGGTCACCACCGCGCTGACCGACACCGACGGCTCCGAAACCCTGAGCGTGAAGATCAGCGGCATTCCGGCAGGCTCGGTGCTCACTGACGCGTCGGGGCACACCTTTACTGCGGGTAAAACCGTGGGCGAAGTGAATGTCACCGGCTGGGACCTGAACACCCTGACCATCAAGCCGCCGACCTACTACAGCGGCCAGTTCAACCTGACGGTCACTTCGACTTCCACCGAGAGCATCGGCGGATCAGCGACCACCACCGCGCAATTGCCCGTCACGGTGCATCCGGCGACCTACAATTCGGTCACCGGCACCTCGGGCAGCGACACCATCAATGGCAGCGATGGCAACGACATTGTCGTGGCCGACGTCGCCGGCTTGAACGTGGTGCAGGGCAAGAACTACAACATCGCGTTCATGATCGATACATCGGGCAGTATGGGTGCGGACTCGATAGCAGCGGCAAAAACCTCGCTGACCACCACGTTCAACTCGCTGAAAAACAGTATCGGCGCCAGCACTTCTGGCACTGTGAATATCTTCCTGGCGGATTTCAGCGACCAGGTCAATCGCACGGTGACAGTCAACCTGAAAGACCCAGGTGCATTGGACTCGCTGCAGAAAGTCCTGGATTCCATGGTGTCTACCGGCGGGACCAACTACGAAGACGTGTTCAAGGCCGCGGCCAACTTCTTCAAGAGTGCCCAGGCGACTGGCAACACTGGCGCTATCAATACAACGTACTTCATCACCGATGGTCAGCCGACGTTTTACCAAGCGTCCGAGCAGACCAACCCGTACTTGTACGGCAACGTCAGGCTCGATGATGTCGTCAACGTGAACAACTACACGTTGGGTACCGCTACCAGGATCAACATCGATTCGAGTCACTTCATTGACATCAGCTCTGCCGGCAAGGTGACCCTGTGGACCAACAACTGGTGGGGCTGGGGGCAGTCCAACCCGGGAACAATCCATGCCCAAGGCGATGGCACCTATGAAATATCGGTACAAGGTGGCCTCGGGTACGATACGGACTACTCCACCACCCTCAACTCCAACAGCGCGTTCGCCCTGCTCAAAGGCCTGTCCACAGGTGGCGTAGAAGCCATCGGCCTCAACAGCGGGGTCAGCTTGAACCAGCTGGCTCCGTACGACAGCGATGGCAAGCCGCAAGCCAACATTGATCCGAAGGACCTGGCCAATGCGATCCTCGGCCACACCGAGGCGACGTTGCCTGGCGCAGACACCGTCAACGGTGGCGACGGCAACGACATCCTCTTCGGCGACCTGGTGAGCTTCAGCGGGATCAACGGTGAGGGCTACAACGCACTACAGGCATTTGTGGCGCAGAAGACCGGCGTGACCGTCTCTTCGGTGACCGCCTCTAACGTCCACCAGTACGTTACCGAGCACTATGTGGACTTCGACGTCTCCGGCGCCAAGGATGCCAATGACACGCTGCTGGGCGGGGCTGGCGATGACATTCTGTTCGGCCAGGGCGGCAACGACCTTCTGGACGGCGGCAAAGGCAATGACATCCTGCTGGGCGGCACCGGCAACGACACGCTGATCGGCGGCCAGGGCAACGACATCTTGATTGGTGGTTCAGGTGCCGACACCTTTGTGTGGAAGGCGGGTGACATCGGCAACGATGTGATCAAGGACTTCAAGGCCTCGGAAGGCGACCGCATTGATCTGCGTGATTTGTTGAAAGGTGAGACTGACAGCACCATCGACAACTACCTGAAGATCACCACGGTAGATGGCGTGTCGACCCTGCAAGTCAGCAGCGAAGGCAAGCTCAACGCCGCCGGTGGCTTGGCCAATGCCGATGTGACGATCAAACTGGAAGGCAACGATTGGTCCCACACCAGCATCAACTCGCTGATCAGTGGTGCCGACCCGACCATCAAGATCGACCACACCTAAGACGCGATTGATCGGCCGCCCTTCCAGGCGGCCGATTTTTTGGCCTACGGGTCGCTGGCCCTGGCGGACGGCGCATCGCATACTCACGCCCATACACGCAGCGTTGACCTATGCTGTTGAACGCCTGTGGCGCATTTTCGAGGGGTTGTTATGTTTTACGTACAACGTGATGCACAGGGCGCGCTGGTTCGCGTAGAGGCTGCTGCCTTTACCGAATCCACTGAAACCCTGCCGGCCGATCACCATGAGATACAGGCCTGGTACGCCAACGAAGTGGTGGAAACCAGCCTGGCCCAGCTCAAGCAGAGCGACTTGGAGATGATCCGGGTGCTGGATGACTTGATCCAGGTGCTGACCCGCAAGGGGGTGATCAGCGTGACCGACCTGCCGCCGGCAGCCCAGGCCAAGTTGATGGACCGTAACCAGGCGCGTGAAGCGTTGGGTGGGTTGAGCCAGTTGATCGATGATGACGAGAAAGGGCTTATCTGAGCCCTGGCGCCGAACCTGAATTTAAATGTGGGAGGAGGCTTGCTGTGGCGAGGAGCTTGCTCCCGCTTGACTGCGCAGCAGTCACCGGCTTTTGGGGGCGCTTCGCACCCCAGCGCAAGCAAGCTTGCTCGCCACAACTGGCCCTATTTTAATCCATTCATATCAGTGAGATTTCCAGGGCGCGGGCTCGCCAAACAGTTGGCCCTGCACGCCGAAAATCCCCATTTCACGAATCACCTTCAGTTCGCCTTCAGTCTCTACACGCTCGGCAATCAGCGGCAGGTCGATGCTATGGGCCGCTCGCTGGATGGCCTCGATAAACAGGCGCTTGTCACTTTCCTGGTCGATGGCGCGAATGTAGCTGCCGTCGATCTTCAGGTACGCCAGGCCCAGGCGCGCCAGGTTGCCGATCATGCTGAACCGCCCACCGAAACGTTGCAGGCTGAGGGAGAAGCCCAGCTCGCGCAGGCGCTGGGTCATCTGTTCCAGCAGGGGCTGCTCAGGCAGTTGCTCCTCACCAATCTCCAGGGTGAGGCGCGGGCCCAGGTTGCTGTGCTGGCGTAGCAGGTCATAAATGCGGTTCAGGGCCTGGGTATCATGCAAGGTCGCGGCCGAAAGATTCAGCGCCAGGTTCTCGGTGTGGCTGGCCATCTGCTTGAGCACCTGCTCCAGCATCAGGCGGTCCAGGCGGGCTGACCAACCAAAGCGCTCAAGCCACGGCAGGAAGCGCCCGGCCGGTATGGTGTGGCCGTCTTCGTCCTGCAAGCGCGACAGTACTTTGTAATGCAAGACCAATTGTGGGTCCTGGCTGGCGACAACCGGCTGGAAGTACAGCTGGAAGCGCTGCTGGGTCAGGGCCTGGTCCAACAAGGTGTGCCAGGCATGGTGATCGTCTCCCACGCTGGCGGCGGCGCTGCGGTCCAGGCACACCCAACTGGTGTCGCCCTGAGCTTGGGCCTGGGCCAGGGCCTGATCGGCCAGGGTCAGCAGGGCTTGGGGCGCGTCGCCATGGCTGAACGGCGCCAGGCCGATATAGGCGACCGGCGTAACGTCACTGGCGCCGGTCGCTTGCAGACTGAGCAAGGTACTTTCCAGGTTTTGCGCCAGCTGCACCGCTTCTTCACGCATCAACCCCGGCGCCAGCACGCCGAACTCACCGCCACGAATACGGGTGACGAGGTTATGGGTTTCCGGGTACGGCGCGCACTGGCGCAGCAGTTGTTCGCCAACCGCTTGCAGTAACTGGTCGGTGCGCTGGCCACCCAGGCGCTGGTTGAGGCCGGCCAGGTCCTTGACCCGCAGCAGCAGCAGGTAGCCGGAGTTGGTCTCTTCCGGGTTACTGACGCGGGCGTTGAGCTGCATCTCGAAATAACGGCGGTTTGCGAGGCCGGTGAGGTTGTCCTGATAGGATTCGGTGCGCAGTTTTTCGCTACGCTCGGCCTGCTCCTGGAACAGCGCCTTGAGCTTTTCCACCATCTGGTTCATGGCCTGCACCACCCGCCGTAGTTCAGGCGTGCGGGGCAAGTCAGGCAGGCTGAGGAACTCACGGCGGGCAATGGCGTGGGACTGTTTGACCATATAGTCCAACGGCTTCAATTGCCGGCGCAGCAGCAGCCCACCGAGCACCACGCTGACCGCACCGCACAAGAGCAACCAGCCCAGGCTACCCAGGGCGCTTTGCCAGAGCTTGGCCAGGGCGAACATCGGATGGCTGACTACTTCTACCCGTGCGGCCTGTTCCCAGCCACGGCTGACCAGGGCATCACCGCCCGCCGGCTCCAGGCCGATCAGCTTGACGAACCAGTTGGGCACGCCGTTGTTGTCGGGAATACCGCTGCGCTCGACGATGGTTTTGTCGGTGGCCAGGTCCACGACGCGGATGCTGGCATAGTAACCGCTGTCGAAGATCGAGCTGACCAGCAGCTCCACCATGGCTGGGTCATCGATATTCGGGGTCAGCGACAGCGCCAATGCCGTCGCGGCATCCTGGGCGTGGGAGCGCAATTGGTTGACGTATTGGGTGCGCGAGCTTTCCAGGCTGACCATGAAGCTGCCGCTGAAGGCGACCACCAGGAACAGACAGATTGCGATCAATAGCTGTTTGAACAGAGACATCCGATCAGTTACTCCTAGTTGGCAGGCTCGGCTGGGAAGCCTTCCGCACGCATTTTTCTCAACACATCCTGCCAGCGCGACAAGCGTTTGGTATCACCGACTTTTTTGTTGCCTTTGGCACCAGGCAAGTACAGCCCCTCGGCGTTGAATGAGTACACCGGGACCAGGTCAGTGCGACGGGTAGCCGGCAGGATCTCATCCATCAGGCTGTCGAGCACCAGTGGGACGGCGTCGGGGCTCGAATAATAAGTCAGGACCATGTGCGCCCGATTCTGCCGCAGGGCCTTGACGTAGGTAATGCGCAATTTGTCGCTGGACACGCCCAGGTGACGCAAACTGAAATATTTTGCGATGGCGTAGTCTTCACAGTCACCAGCACCTTTCCAGAGTGCCTCGACGGGCGTCTCCCAGTAATCCACAACGTGCCAGAGATCGATGTCTTCCACGTAGGTCATTTGCTTGTTGAAGAACAAATTGACGACCTTGAGCTGCTCCTGCTCGCTGACCTGTTTTTCGCTCACCAACAGCCGCTGCCAGGCGTCGATACGCTGCTGACCTTGACCCAAAGGCCCGTAGACGGCGGTAGCCTTGCGGCTGATTTGCGAGAAATCCCAATCGGCACGTAGCCCGCCGAGCATCAGGCCGGCCAGTAAAGTTGCTGATAAAAGCCAGCAAAGCAGTCGATAGGGATTAAAACTTACCGCCAAAATGTTCAGTCCGTGAAAGAGACGGAATTTCCAGGGATGGTGAAGCCTGGCCCTACAAAAAA
The DNA here is from genome assembly GCF_016613265.1 of Pseudomonas sp. MF6751. Taxonomy (NCBI): domain Bacteria; kingdom Pseudomonadati; phylum Pseudomonadota; class Gammaproteobacteria; order Pseudomonadales; family Pseudomonadaceae; genus Pseudomonas; species Pseudomonas sp. MF6751. Next base: position 8,900 of record NZ_JAENSV010000044.1, on the reverse strand, counting down.
CAATGGCACAGTGCAATCATCGCAGGAGGCCGCGTTTTTATAACCGCCCTTGTGAGAGACACAAAGTATGCTGTGTAAGCCCTTACAAACGGAAACTTTGGCTATTTGACAAGCACCTGGCCCATCTTTAGTGTTCTTTGGATCCAATTAGCCAGACTATTATTCAAGAAAGGAGGATAGCGCAACCGTGACGCAGAAGCCGAACCCATTAAGCAGCATCAAAATCAGCGGGCCTATTCCCGCCCATCTTGCGCGCTCCGTTATCGAAGAAACGTTGCGTAATGCCATCCTCGATGGGCGACTGCCCTGCGGCACCGCCATGCGCCAGCAAGAACTGGCCAGCCTGTTCGGCGTCAGCCGCATGCCGGTACGCGAAGCGTTGCGCCAGCTGGAGGCGCAATCCTTGTTGCATGTGGTGACTCACAAGGGTGCCGTCGTTGCTCCCTTGATCGAGGACAATTCGGCCGAGACCTATGCCCTGCGCATGTTGCTGGAGTCCGAGGCCCTGCGCCTGTCGATTCCATTGCTCACAGATGCGGACCTTACTCAAGCCGAAGCGTGTATCAATGCGCTGGAATGCGAGAAAGACTACACCAAGATTGGTCGGCTCAATCGCCTGTTTCACATGGTGTTGTACGGCAAGGCGCCCAACCAGCGGCTGCTCACTTTGGTCGAGCACGGATTGAATGAGGAGGAGCGCTTCCTGCGCTTCAACCTTGAGGCGATGGGGCTGGGGGAGACTTCCCAGGAGGATCACCGCGAACTGCTGAGCCTGGTAGCGCAGAAGAAGGTCGAGGAGAGCATCCTGACGCTGCGTAACCACTTGATGCGAGGCATGGAGGTGATCGCGACCTACCTCAGCGGCCTTGAGAGCGCCGAAAAAAACCCCACTCAGTAGGTTTTTTCGCTTTTGCCCTTGATCCTTAGGTGATGTAGCAACTTTCTTATCTGGGATTGTTGCTCCATCAGAAAAAACAAAGAACCAAATCATAATTAAAGCGACTCAGCGCACAGAAAATTCCCACGTATAGATGGGCAAATCACCACACACATAAACATCGGGAAAAACATCTAATACATTTGTATACCGGCTCAAACATTCAATCAGCTTATTATCTTTTCCCAGCAAGCCACACCTTCCACTCCGCTGCGCCTGCCTAATTAGAAGGCCTCGCCGTGCGCGTGGCCGCGCTCAAGTTACTCTTGCCCTCACAACTATAATAGTTCAACACTGCTTTTAGAGCACTCGCAACAACTCATAGGCGTCAACCATGTACCCACATTCACTCGCGCAAAAAAAACGACAACTTCTTGATCATCCGTTATTTATAGAAATAACCAGCCTCAGCAAGTTACAACACTTCATGAAACACCATGTTTTTGCTGTCTGGGATTTCATGAGCCTGACCAAACGCCTGCAACAGGACCTCACTTGCATGCAGTTGCCCTGGCTCCCCTCCACTGACCCGCACGCTGCCCGCTTGATTAATGAAATCGTGCTGGCGGAAGAGTCGGACGAGCACCCGACGCGGGGCTATTGCAGCCACTTCGAGCTGTACCTGGACGCAATGACGGAAGTGGGCGCCAGCACGGTCGCAATCACTCGCTTTATCGACCTGCAAAGCCAGGGAGTGGAGGTAAGCGCAGCCTTGCAGATGATCGATGCGCCCCAGGGCGTCGCCCGCTTCGTCGACAGCACCTTACAAATTGCCCTGAGCGCTCCGACCCACTGTGTGGCGGCGGCGTTCCTGCATGGCCGAGAGTGTGTGATTCCGTCAATGTTTGAAAGGCTTTTGCATAGCCATGCATTCATAGGTCGGCAGGCCCCTACGCTATGTCACTACCTCAGCCGCCATATCGAAATAGACAGCGATGATCACGAGCCTGCGGCGCAACAGTTGCTACAGCGCCTGGTCGACGCAGACCCCAGCCGTCAGCGACAGGCCGATAACGCCGCCCTGTGCGCCGTGCAGAGTCGTATTACCCTCTGGAACGACGTACTGGCCTCGATGCATGAGGTACGTCCGTGAACGCCGCTCATTACCAATCCTTTTCCGATGACTGGGAGCGTCGCGCAACCATCCGCACACGCCCCCGGCGGATGTTGGAAGACGACGACAAACTCATCTTCCCCCTGTGCCGTCAGCCTCTGGTGCTGAGTGCAACCTTTCTCAAGCACTGCCCGCAATGGCGCGACTTCGTGCTGGTGCAAAGCTTCTATAAATTCATCAATGACGTGGTGATTTTCGAAACAGAGATCGTCGACAAAACCGCGCGCAGCATCGCTAAAAATCGCTTCTCCCTGCCCTTCCCGCTCGCCTGCCGCTACGATGCGATGACGGTCGTTGTCGACGAGGATTATCACGCGCTGGTCGCGCTGGATTTCCTGCAGCAAGCCGTGCAGATGACCGGAATCCAACCGCTCGATCTACCCGGGCAAATTGAATTGGGCCGCGCGCTGCCGGCAGCCCAGGCACAGGTACCGGCATACTTGCACGATGCCGTAGAGTTGATCGGCGTCGCCATCGCTGAGAACACCGTCACCCATGACGTCGCAGCGTTTTCCAAAGATGGCAGCGTCAAATCCTCTGTCCGCGGCCTGATGGCCGATCATCTGTTTGATGAAGGGCGGCATGCGCGGTTCTGGACACAGTTGGTGCGCCTCTACTGGCAATCGGCAAGCTCTGAAGATCGCGACCACATTGCTCAAGCCCTGCCCGTGTTCCTGACGCACTACCTGACCAACGACCTACAGAAAGACTTCGATCTGCAACTGATCGAACACTTGGCTATCAGTGCCGATACGCGCCGGGCACTGCGCGACGAAATCCAGGCGCTGGACTTTCCCATCACCCACCAACATCCGCTGCTGGCCAATATCATGGGCCTACTGCACCACAGCGGCGTACTGCAAACCCCCAGCGTGGCACGAGCCCTGAGCGACTACCTGCCCGTATCGAGGAGGTTGGCATGAGGCGCTTGCAGATCGAGTGGCGTGGTACCGGTAACGCTCTGGCGGCGCTCAGGCAGGAGCTGGAGCAATATGGGCATGTGGCAGGAACGGGGTCTGTGGATCTGGTTATTGAAGACGGGAGTCAGCCGCTGCCGCCCTCGCCCGCCAGTGCGCCATGGTTAAGCTTGCGCGTGGGTATCGGCCCGCTCTGCGAACACGGGCTGCCCTCATTGCAGTTGCGCTGCTACGACCGGGAGTGGCGCCTGCTGACGGTGCACGACGTTGCCCAGGAACCCAGCGGCAATGGGCAGCGGTTGCGTCAGCAGGCAACGAATGCAGTGGTGGAGTGGGCTGCTTTGTTGGTCTGCGGTTTTTCAAGAGACCCCGCTTATTTCTCGGCAACGGCCGCTGCTAACGCCTGGCCTGAACAGGGCCTGCAAGAGTTGGATGCCTTGGCTTTCATGCACCGGTTCAACCACACGGCGGACCCTGCCTTACTGCACGCGGCCCGAACGCCCATGATCGAACGGCTGCAGGCCAGCCTCAATACCTTCGCGCATCGAACAGTGCTGAACATCGCCGGTCACGCGCTGACTTATCGGCAGCTCCAGCAACAAGCCATGGCTATTCAACAACGCCTGCTTCCCTTGCTGGAGGATGCCGAGGCTCCACAAGTGGTCGGCGTATGCCTGGAGAAATCTGCCGAGTTGTACGCCAGTATTCTCGCGGTGCTTGGCTGTGGCGCCGTGTATTTGCCGCTGGTGCCTGACCACCCGGAGCAACGCCAGCACTGCATGCTGACCAGCCTCAAGGCCTGTGTGCTGCTGGAGAATGGCCAGCACCCATTGCGAGAGCGTTTCGTTTCACTTGATGTGAGCCAGGTGGCCGCGCACAGCGCCGACATGACGCAACCGCTGATGCACCGTCCCCCCCGTGCCGACGAGCCGTGCGTGGCACTGTTCACCTCGGGTACGACGGGCCAGCCCAAGGGGGTACTGCTGAGCCAATACAACCTGGCGCACTTCACGGCCTGGCTCGTCAGTTGCGTGGCGTTGGATCAACACAGTCGCGTCCTGCAATTTTCGCCACTGGGCTTCGATTCTTCACTGATCGATATTTTCCCTGCATTGATCGCCGGCGCCGAGTTGATTGTGCTCAGCCCAGACCAACGTCACGACCCTCAGCAACTGGTAGAGCTGATTCGCAAGCAACGCGTCACTCACGGGTTTGTGCCACCGGCACTGCTCAGCATCCTGCCGCTGGATCAGCCATTGGGCATGACTCATTTACTGACCGGAGGTGATTTCTGCGAGCCCTGCGTGATCGAACAACTGGCCGGTCAATGCCAGCTGCATAACCTCTATGGGCCGACCGAGGCCACTGTGTTGGCGACCCATCGGGTATTCCAACGAGGTGACAGCCATCGCAATATCGGCCTCCCCATCGCTAACAGCCAGGTGCTGATTCTCGACGAGAACCTGCAGCCCGTGGATGAACAGGTAATGGGCGACTTGTACATTGTCGGTCCCGGAGTAAGCCTGGGTTATTCGAATACACTCTCGCGGGCCGACAATCCGTTCGTGACGCTGACACTGCCAAATGGCCAAGTGCTACAGGCTTATCGCAGCGGCGACTTGGCAAAATGGACGCAAGAGGGCATCGAACTGGGCGGCCGCAGGGATGAGCAAGTCAAGATCCGCGGGTTTCGAGTTCAGCCTCAGGATATTGAACAGTGCTTGCGCGATAGTCGCTTGTTTCGCCAAGTGGCAGTGGTGATCGATACGGCACACAGAGTCATCGGCTTTGCCGCCCAGCCGGAATCTGGCGCTACGCTGGCAAGCCTGAAGGAACATGCTCGACAGTGGTTGCCCGTGCATATGCAGCCCAGCGCTTGGAGCGAACTGGCATGCATGCCCCGTTCGAATAACGGCAAGATCGATCGCAAGGCCTTGCTGGCCATGCCAATACCCATACCCATCGGGATGGATCGCTGTCGCATACAAGACCCTTTGCAGGCACAACTGGCTGACGTGTGGGGTGAGCTGCTGGGATTACCCGCAGGCGAACTCTCGATTGATGAGAGTTTTTTCAACCTCGGTGGCCACTCCATCCTGTTGTCGACCCTGTTGCTACGCCTGCGCGAGCAGTTTGGACGCAGCTTCTGCCTGAGCCCCTTTTTTGAGACGCCGACCATCCGCACATTGGCCGCACTCATGGATGGCAGTGCACTGCCGGATACACCATCCGACCAGATGGAACAAGATGCGACGCGAGCACTGGAGGTCGAGGTGCTGCCCGAGACCCTTGCGGGAGACTCGCGCAAAGCCATCGTCACCGGCGCGAACAGCTTTGTCGGGGTTCATATTGTCCAGGCACTGCTGGCTGGCGGGGCGCAGGACGTGGCGTGCCTGGTGCGCGAGTTGCCCGGCCATTCGGCAGCGACAAGGTTCGCCCAGGCATTGCGCGAATACCGCTTGGAACATCTGGACCTGAGCCGAGTGCAGGTATATGCCGCCGATATTCGTAAACCTCGCCTGGGCTTGGCCGACGACGTGTACGAGCACCTCGCCCGTCATTACGGCGTGGTGGTGCATAACGCCGCGCAGGTCAATCATGTGATGGATTACGCCTCACTCGCCAAGGACAACGTCGAGCCGGTGCTGGAATGCCTGCGTCTTTGCGAGACCCATTGCAAGAAGGTCCTCAATTTCATCTCGACGCTGTCAGCCTGCAGCAGCGTGGACGTCGACGGGTCCGTGCTTGAAGCGCCTGCCCGACGCGCACTGCCGCTCTACGTGAAAAATGGCTACAACCTCTCCAAGTGGGTAGCCGAGCGGCTGTTAGGACGGGCAGTCGAGCAAGGGGCCTGGGTCAATATTCATCGGCCGGGAAATATCAGCTTCAACAGCCAGAACGGTGTTTGCCAGCCACAGAAAAACCGCTTGATGTTGATGCTCAAGGGGTCTCTGCAATTAGGGATGGTCCCGCGACTGGACGCCAATTTCGATCTGATGCCGGTGGACTTCCTGGCGCGTTTCATCGCCTACCACAGCGCGCGCTTTGACCCTGGGCGAAACGTGTTCAACCTGCACAACCCGTTGCCCTTGAGTTGGGATCAGTACCTCGATGTATTCAGCGAGGCTGGGCACGTTTTTGACCGAGTCAGCATTGAGCACTGGCAACGGGCATTGCGCAAAGTGAACCGCAAGAACGCGTTGTTCGGAGTGCTGGGCTTTTACCTGGACGAACTGGGCGAAGACATCGGTGACACGTCGATGATCCGTTACGACAATGCCCGGTGGGGCGTGAAAAAAATGGGCATGTGCTATCCACCCAAGAGCCAGGCGCTGTTACGCAAAGGCTGCGACTATCTGAGCGCTATCAGCTTCCTCTGAATAGCACCCTGGACGTGAGACCAAGCGATCGGAGCGAGAGGCCTCGCTCCGATGCGGTCAGGATCAGATCTTGAAGCTATCGACCAATTGCTTCAGTCGGCTGGCCTGCTGGGACAGCGCATCGCAGTCCTTGAGCGTCTCGTTGAGGTTGGCCACACCCTGCTGGTTCAGCAAGTTGATCTGGTTGATATCGACGTTGAGGGTTTCAACCACGGCGGTCTGCTCTTCAGTGGCGGCCGCGACGGATTGGTTCATGCCATCGATCTCAACGATACGTTGCGTCACGCTGACCAGACGCTCACCTGCCTGGTTAGCGACTTCGACGCTTTCTTCGCTGGAAGCCTGGCTGGCGTTCATGGTGGTCACGGCTTCGCGCGAACCCACTTGCAGCGAAGTGATCATCTTGTGGATTTCTTCTGCCGACTCCTGGGTACGGTGCGCCAAATTGCGCACTTCATCCGCCACGACGGCAAAACCACGCCCTGCTTCGCCAGCACGGGCCGCTTCGATCGCCGCGTTTAGGGCGAGCAAGTTGGTTTGCTGGGAAATGCCTTTGATCACATCCAGGATGTGTCCGATGTTATCGGTACTGGCATTAAGGGTTTCGATCTGAGTGCAGGACAGGCTGATCTTTTGCGAAAGCTCCGACATCGCCTGAATGGTTTGCTCCACCACTTTACGACCATCGTCAGCTTGTTCGCTGGCACCACTGGCATGCTGGGACGCATCAGCAGCGTTGCGCGCGATTTCCTGGGTGGCGGCCCCTAGTTCGTTGATGGCTGCAGCCACGCTGTTGGTACGTGCGCTCTGTTCGTCAGAACCGATGATCGACGCATTGGATGAAGCCATCACACGCTGGGACAAATCGTGCACCTGGCGCGTTGCCGAAGACACTTCGGAAATCGACGCGTGAATTCGCTCGACGAACTGGTTGAATGCGCTGCCGACCTCGCCGAACTCGTCTTTGCTGGTCACGTCGAGACGTCGGGTCAAATCACCTTCGCCTTGGGCAATGTCCTGCATGGCCACGCCCATGGTGGTCAACGGGCGCAACAGTACTTGAATCAACAGGCTCAGGAGTACCGCAATAGCCACAACGGCAATCAACATCGCAATCAAGGCCGAAGTACGGAATTTGCCAAGCGGGGCATAGGCTTTTTCTTTGTCGATCGAAAGGCCGATGTACCAGTCAGCGCCAGGCAAGCCGCTGATAGGCGTGAAGGAAAGGATACGATCCTGACCGTTGAGGACAACGTCCTGATTGAGCTTCTCAATGCGCACGTCGGTGCCGGGATAGATGTCCTTGAGATTCTTCATCACCTGGTCCTGGTCCGGACTGACGATGACCTGGCCATCACCGCTGACCAGGAACGCATGGCCGATACCACCGAAGTCTACCGAGTTGATGATCTTCACAAGTGTCTGCAGGCTCAGGTCACCACCGACAACACCCAACAACTCGCCATTCTTTTTCACCGGCATGGCAATTGTCACAATCTGACCGCCCACAGCCGCCATATAAGGCGGAGTAAGCATGGTTTTGTCCGCCACTACTGCTTGCTTGTACCAAGGGCGCTGACGGGGGTCGTAGTCGTCAGGCATCTTCGCGTCAGGGCGCTGGGTGAATACCCCATTGGTTTGACCTACATAGGTGAACTGGAAATTGGTGGTGAATGCTGGCTGATCGACCAAACCTGGGAGGTCGGCGGCGCTGCCCTGGTGGGCAACGTTCTGCGCCAGGTTCTCGAGGACCAGGATGCGACCACTGAGCCAGTTCTGCACACTGCTGGCGGTAAGCTCGCCAGATTGCTGGATGGACGATGTCAGGTTTTGCCTGATGGTGCTGCGCTGCAGGTAGTCGTTGTAGAGGGTAAATAACGCGAAGGCTAAAACCACGACGCCTGACGCGGCCAACAGAATTTTATGACTGAACTTGAGATTCATTTCATCGACTTCTTTTGCCAAAGGGGGGTGAGCGTGCCGAGTGGAACATTCCATGTAACGGGATAGGCGGACTCTGCGGTCGCTCTATTTCGGTGCACGCATGGCTCGTCAGGCTTTCGGCCAAACTTCGACAAATCTTAGGAATTTGTGAGAAGCATCTTCTTTTAACGTAGGAAACCGACAGGCGGTAGCCGTAAGGCAGATTTGCTGCGGTGGGCCGCCCTAAACGACAAAACCCCTGTCTGCGTTAGCAGACAGGGGTTTCGGAATTCAATCTTGACGATGACCTACTCTCACATGGGGAAACCCCACACTACCATCGGCGATGCATCGTTTCACTGCTGAGTTCGGGATGGGATCAGGTGGTTCCAATGCTCTATGGTCGTCAAGAAATTCTGTGTACCAGACCGTTGTGTTGGCAACGTGCCGGTGAATTCATGAGCTTCTACATAAACAAAACCCCTGTCTGCGTTAGCAGACAGGGGTTTTGGAATTTAATCTTGACGATGACCTACTCTCACATGGGGAAACCCCACACTACCATCGGCGATGCATCGTTTCACTGCTGAGTTCGGGATGGGATCAGGTGGTTCCAATGCTCTATGGTC
>NZ_JAENSV010000043.1:0-40127 GCF_016613265.1 Pseudomonas sp. MF6751 | reverse complement strand
AGGCTGAAGCCTTGAGCTTGACTGAGTTGAATGATGGCGCGCTCTTCGACGCTGAGTTCGGAATAGGACATAGGGGCAGCACCGTACCGGAAAGGTCAGGTGTTGCACTCAGTTTTCGCGGCCGCCATCAATAATTTAATAAAAGTTTGCGGCCGGCTTTACCAGGCTTCTGTGCTTAACTGCTTTGGGTTAACAGACAGTTTAAGTGAGTGGCTCATGGATTTAGGGATCGATCGACAAGCCCTGGTACCGGTTGTTCAGCAGATCGTCGGCGCGGTGGCAGAATGGATTCGCAAGGAGGGGGTGAGCCCTGGCACACGCTTGCCGTCCATTCGCCAATTGGCCCTCGATAACCTGCTGAGCCAGTCCAGCGTGATCGAGGCATTCGAGCGCTTGGTGGCCCAGGGGCTGCTGGCTCCCAGGCAGGGTTCGGGGTTCGTGGTGGCGCATCCCACCACGGCCCACGAAAACCATTGGTATGAAGGTGCGGAACAAGGCTGGGGTGCATTTACCGATAGTCCGCTGGGCGAGCTGAAGTTGGGCTGCGGTTGGTTACCCGACACCTGGCGCGAAAGCGATGACATCAGCTACGCGATCCGTGAACTGAGCCGCACCGACACTGGTGGCCTGTTCAACTACAGCACACCCTTGGGGCTGCCGGCGTTGCGCGAACAACTGCTCAAGCGCCTGACCCAGATTCACGTGCCCACCAGCCTGGACTGTATCCTCACCACCCATGGCGCCAGCCATGCCCAGGACCTGCTGATACGCACGTTGCTCAAGCCCGGTGATGAGGTGGTGGTCGAAACACCCGGGTATGGCAATCTCTACCGCCAACTGGCCTTTCGGGGGGTCACGCTGCTGCAAGTGCCACGTGCCCATGGCGGCCCGGATATCCCGGCATTGGAAGCGCTGCTGCAAACCCATCGGCCCAAGTGCCTGTTCATCAACAGCCTGTATCACAACCCCACCGGCACCAGCCTGTGCCGTCCGGTGGCGGAGCGGTTGTTGGAGCTGGCCCGCGAACTCGACTTCCTGATTATCGAAGAGGATGTGTACGGCGACCTGCAGCATGCCAGTTGCACGCGCTTGTCAGCGCTGGCCCATGATGATCGGGTGATCTATGTGTCGAGCTTTTCCAAGACCCTGAGCAGCGCCCTGCGCGTGGGTTACCTGTGTGCCAGTGCTGCGATCATTACGCAATTGGCCCAGCTCAAGACCCTGACAGGCATCGGCACTTCACGGTTTGCCGAAGCCATGGTGGCGACGTTGCTGAGTAACGGCACTTACCGTAAGTGGGTGCAGCGCCTGCGCAAGCGCTTGAATGCACAGATGGCCGCGACGTTGCAGGTACTGGAGGATGAAGAGTGGCAGGTATTTGCCGCACCCGCGGGCGGGATGTTCCTGTGGGCACGACCAGGCTTGGCCGACCCCTCGCGATTGCAAGCCTGCGCCCAGCGGCTGGGTGTGTTGCTGTCGCCCGGCGCATTGTTCAGCCCCACGGGTGAGCGCAGCGAATGGTTACGCATCAATGTGGCCTACGCGGCTGATCAACGCGCATTGACGCTGTTCCGAGCCATGGGCGCGGCAAGATCGACCTCGACCATTCTGAAAACGACGCGCATGTAGCTTTTTGCCATTATTCCGGCGCCAGCGGCTTGTGCTCAGTGCCTCGGGGTTGCGAATCTCGCTGCTTGTAAACTTGGCTTATGGCATTTGCCATTGCAAGAGGATCAAGTGCAATGATTTCGGGCGTGCAACGACGTTTCGCCAACCTCGGTATGGCAAAAAAACTCGGCTTGGGGTTTACCCTGGTACTGCTGCTGACGGCCTTGGTAGCGGCCATCGGTGTGTGGTCCCTGCAGACCATCGGCCAGCGCTTCGAAGGCCTTACGTCGATGTCGACGCTCAACAGCGACCTGCTCAAGGTGCGCGTGATCGAGCAAGACTATGCGTTGCACGCCGACCCCAAGGCCGTTGATGCCCTGCATGCCAGTGTAGATGCGCTGCTGGCCCAGGCCACGCGTCTCAAGGCTCGGTCTGCCAGCAACGAGCGAGTGATGGGTGACGTTGAGCAAGCCTTGGTCGCCTATCGCCAGGCATTCGATGAGTTCGTCGAGTTGACCCAGACCAAAGACCTAGCGCTGGAAATGGCCAGTTGGTCGGTGTCCAGCGTGGCCAATAACCTGGATGTGCTGCAAGCCGGGCTGGCGGACGACGGCGCCTATGGCCTCAAGGAAAGCCAAGGCAAGGAGGGTGCGGAGTTTATCGAGCAGGCAGGGCAGGTCAGCCAGGTGTCGCGGCTGATGTTGCAGGCCATGAACGAAGCGCGGGTGCGCCTGGATCAGAGCCGCAGGGCGGACGCAGACGACGCCGGGCAGGGCAAGATCGAGCAAGCCGACCAGGCCCTGGCTGAAGTCGAGAAACTCAAAACCACGGTCAAGGACCCCGGCTACCAGACCGTGCTCAATGAAGTCTCCGGGCATATCGCGTCGTTCAGTGAAAAGCTCGGCGAATACACCGGGCTGCTGGCCCGGGAAAAATTGGTCTACACGCAATTGCATGACCGCGCCGAGCAAGTGGTGAATAGGGTCAACCAGGCGTACGCCGCCGAAGACCAGTCCATGCAAACGCAGTTGCAGCACAGCACGCTGCTGATCATCGGTTCATCTGCCCTGGCGCTGCTGGTGGGCTTGATCGCTGCATGGGTGATCACCCGCTTGATTGTTGCGCCGTTGCGGGCAGTGATCGCCGTGGCCCAGCAGATCGCCTCGGGTGACCTGAGTGGGCGCATGGAGATCAGCCGGCGTGATGAAATCGGCCAACTGATGCAGGCGATGCAGCAGATGGGCAACAGCTTGAGCCAGATGGTCAGCGGGTTGCAGGCGGGGATCGAACAGCTCGCCAGCTCCGCGCATTCATTGTCCAGCGTCACCGAGCAAACCACTGCCGAAGTCAGCAACCAGAAGGACGAAACCGAGCAAGTCGCTACGGCGATGAACCAGATGACCGCCACGGTGCACGATGTGGCACGCAATGCCGAGCAGGCGGCCCAAGCCGCGCAGACCGCGGATGCCAAGGTCGATAGCGGCCAGCAGGTGGTGCGCATGAGTCTGCAGCGGATCGAGTTGCTGGCCACATCCAGCAACAGTGCCAGCGCCAGTATCGAAAGCCTCAGCGCGCAAATCCAGAATATAGGTACCGTCTTGAGCGTGATCCAGAGCGTGGCCGAACAGACCAACTTGCTGGCTTTGAACGCTGCGATTGAGGCGGCGCGTGCCGGTGAGCAGGGGCGTGGCTTCGCAGTGGTGGCCGATGAAGTGCGGGCACTGGCCAAGCGCACCCAGCAATCGACCGAGGAAATCGAACGGCTGGTCAGCACGCTGCGCAGTGCGGCGCAGTCCTCGGTGCAGCAGATCCAGCAGAGTGGCGAGCTGGTGAAGCTGGCGGTCAGTGATGCGCTGGAAACCGAAGGGGCCTTGGGCAGCATTGCGGCGGCTGTTTCATTGATCCAGCAGATGAACCAACAGATCGCCGCCGCCGCCGAGGAGCAAAGCTCGGTGGCCGAAGAGATCAACCGCAGCGTCACCAGTATTCGGGTGAGTGCCGATCATTCGGCGTTGAGCATGCAAGGCAATGCCGCCTCGAGCATCCAGTTGGCGCAGTTGGGCGCGCAACTCAAGGGGATGGTGGGGCACTTCCGCCTTTGATCGCAGCGTAGGCGCTGCGATCTGAGGGCAGGGCGATCAGGCGTGGTTGGCGAGGAAGGTCAGCAGCGCCTCGTTGACGAAATCCGGGTTCTCGCGGCTGGAGATATGCCCGGCTTCGGGGATCAGGATCAGGCTGCAACCGATCAGGTCGGCCATTTCCTCGGACTCGGCGGGTGGCCGGGGTTTGTCCTGCTCGCCGCACATCACCAGGGTGGTGTCGGAGTCCAATGCAGGTAAGTGCGCCAAGATGTCTTCGCGGCTGAAGATCAGGCGGCCCAGCGGCACGATACTGTCCAGCAAGCGTTCTCTGGGGAAGCCTTGCAGTGACTGGCGAAAATCCCGGTACAGCGCGGATTCGCGGTCGATGCCCGGGCGGAAGAAGATCGGTGCGATCACATCCAGCAACGGTTCGGGGATCGCCCCGGCGTCTTCAATCATCTTGAACAGCGAGAAATAGTACTCGCGCGTTGCTTCGGGTTCGGCCCCGAGGTAGGTGTCCATCAGCACTACGCTGTTGATGCGCTCGGGAGCCTGCAATGCCAGGCGTGCGCCCCACATGCCGCCGACCGAGAGGCCCACCAGGTTGGCTTGCTCGATGCTCAGGTGATCCAGCAGCGCCAGGGCCTGGCGGGCGAGGTCATCCAGGGAATGGGTGGGTGCTGGCAACGGCCCGGACTCACCGTGGCCCCACAACTCGGGGACGATCACGCGGTATTGCTGCGACAGTGCTTCAATCTGCGGCGCCCACATGTCGCTGGCCCACAGGTAACTCGAACCCAGTAGCACGACAGGGCCGGCGCCCTGGTCGATATAGTGCAGCGGTTGTCCATCAATCACGGCGACAGGCATAACAGGCCTCTAATTTCACGGAGTGAGGGGCACTTTTTTACGCTAGTCGGGGGCGGGAGGATAGGTGCACATTGATGGCATGTGATGATTTCACTGTGGGAGCTGGCTTGCCTGCGATGAAGGCCTGCCAGCCGATGCTCACCTACCTGACACCCCACAATCCCACTGTGCGGGCTTGCTCGCGAAAGCGGTGTGTCAGTCAACATCAATGTTTGCTGGGAGCTTCCACCTTTGATCGTCGTTGCTTTGAGCATTGCGTCGCGTTGCCATCAATCGTAAATAGCTTTCTTCTTCCACTCGGCATCGGCGTCGACGACTTTCAAGCCCTCGGTCAGCTCGTTGACTTCGTCCTCGGCCGGCTTGCTGTTGGTCAGCACTGTGGAGTTGGCGCGCGCCAGTTGGGACTCCAGCAGTTGCAACTGGGCGCTGTAGAGCACCGGCTCCGGCTGTTTGCGCAGGTACTGCACGCCGCGCTCGAACGCCAGGCGTGCCTGGCCGGGTTGGCCTTGCAGCAGGGCGTGCTGGCCGAGGTTGTTGAAAAACTCGATGTGCAGCAGCACCAGGATATGACGGATTTCCTTGATCCAGTGCTTGGCCTCGTTGGTCGGCAGGAAGCCGTCCTGGGCGGCGCGGGTGACTTGGCCGTGCAGGGCTTCGAGCAAAAAGCGCACGTCCTTGGCCTTGGCTTCGGTCTGGATCGGGGCCGGTGGGTTGGGCACCGGAATCGATTCGCCTTGGGCGATCAGCGCATTCAGTTCGTTGATGCGGGCCTTGAGCGGTGTGCTGGACTTGTTGAGGTTCAACAGGCGCTGGTTGACGTTCAGTTCCAGGCGAGCCAGCAACAGCTTGAGCGCTGGGGTCATCAGTTGGCCGGGGAAGGTCTCGGTGATTTCACCGCAGCGACGCAGCCGATCGTTAAGCTCGATCTCGGTACGCTTCTTTTCCAGCTTGTTGTTTTCCACCACGTGGTTCATGTAGCCAATGGCGATCAGTATTACGATCCCGGCTATTACCAGCAGGGTGATCATGAGTGGTGTCACCGGTGTGACCTCTTTAATAGGGTGTGCTGTGGAGTGTAGTGACTGGGTCATCCGGCGGATAGGACCGATCGACCAGTTGCCCAGGTGATTTCTTCTATATAGGTAGGCGCTTCCTGAATAGATGCACATTGCCATCATTTGTCAGGGTGAACTATAGCGTCTTGTCGAACGCCAGAATATAGGCGCCAATGCTCGGACGGTGCCAATGCCCGCGAAGGCCGTGAAACCATGGCGAAGTCATTGATTTAAATAAATTTATCCTTGGGGGTTGACGACCTTTCAATCCATCCATAGAATGCGCGCCACTTACAGCGTAAAGCACACAGCGAAACGCGGTAGGGAGTGAATGTTGTAGGTGTGTCCCCTTCGTCTAGTGGCCTAGGACACCGCCCTTTCACGGCGGTAACAGGGGTTCGAGTCCCCTAGGGGACGCCATATGCGGGAATAGCTCAGTTGGTAGAGCACGACCTTGCCAAGGTCGGGGTCGCGAGTTCGAGTCTCGTTTCCCGCTCCAATTTACAAGCAGTGTGGCCTTCGGGCGGCATTGAGTGAAACCAGGACCAAGTCTTCGGACAAGGCCTCTGGGCACTGGAACACACACCATGTGTTTCAGTAGCGTGTCCCCTTCGTCTAGTGGCCTAGGACACCGCCCTTTCACGGCGGTAACAGGGGTTCGAGTCCCCTAGGGGACGCCATTTGCGGGAATAGCTCAGTTGGTAGAGCACGACCTTGCCAAGGTCGGGGTCGCGAGTTCGAGTCTCGTTTCCCGCTCCATATTTAACGAAAACGCCGATCAGTGATGATCGGCGTTTTTGTTTGTGCGCAATTTACTTCGCCAGCGCACCACCCCGTTCAAAGCGTCGAAGGGATCTCTTGCCGCGGCATGAAAAAACGCGCAAACAGTTCGGACTGAGATTTGATATTCAGCTTGCTGTAGATGTTGCGGCGGTGGACCTTGATGGTTTCTGTCGACAGCGACAGCTTGCCGGCGATCTCTTTGTTGGAGAACCCACTGAGGAGTAACTTGAGCACGTCCTTTTCACGTGCCGTTACTTGTGTTTCCAACTGAGTAAGTGCCTCGGCCCATGGGGCCGGCTCGGCGAGGTTTTTCGTCGGGTCAGCTTCAAAAAACATGCGTTGATGCATCAATGCCGTCACCCACGGCTTGATCAGGTCCAATACTGTTATCTGCGCCTGGGTGAATCGCAGGTTGCTGCCAAACGACATGCACAGCGTTGTGCCAGCATCGAGCCGTACATTGTATTGCGCCTCATCGACCGAGATGTATTGCGCGAAATATTGTTGGTAGTACTCGGTTTCCCGGAAGTGTTCCGGCGCAATATCGAGCAGATGGAAGAACCCGCTCTGTGGGTTTTCTCGATCAGCGATATAGAACGGGTCCAGCAGATACAGGCCTTTCACATAGCGGTGAATAAAGGCGTCGATTTCTTCGCTGTCTGCTACTTCGGGCAGGCTGATCACGCGCACCGCGTGGTCGCCAAAAACCAGCACCACCCAATTGTCTATCTGCACATATTCATTCAATACGCGAATCAACGAACTCCAGAACTCCGGGCGATTGAGCTGCATGATCAGTTTTCCAACCGATCGGTGCCAAGCCAGGCTATGAAGGTCAAGCGACATGTTCTACCCCTTTAGGGTTAGGGCTTTGCAGGCCAGAGCTAAGTACTTGTAGGTATTTACTATTCGTTGATGCTCGGTATATTCACCCCGAGCTTACGATAGCCATGAAGGCGTGTCGTGTGGACAGGGATAGTCATATGAGTCGAGCACACTTGCGAGCTATTTTTTTAGCTTCGCTCCTGGGGGCTGCAACCAGCACGCCCGCAGCCGCCGCTGAATCTTCGGTGTATCTGTATAACTGGTTCGGGTTTCTTGAACCGCAGACGCCCAGGCAATTCCAGCAGGAGACCGGCATCAAGCTGCATATGGATGCTTTCGACAGCGCCGAAATCATGCAGAGCAAGGTCATGGCTGGGCGAACCGGCTATGACCTGGTCGTGGCCACCTCCAATGTATTACCCGGCTTGATCAAGGCTGGGGTGCTGCAGCCGCTGGATCGCGCGCAGTTGAGTAACCTTTCGCACATCGACCCTGACATCCTCTCCCTGCTGGCGGTCAATGACCCAGGCAATCGCTACGCCGTGCCCTATGTCTGGGGTACCACTGGCATTGGCTACGACGTGGATAAAGTCAAGGCGGCGCTGGGCGATGACGCCCCGGTGGACAGTTGGGACCTGATCTTCAAAGAAGAAAACATCAGCAAGCTCAAGTCTTGTGGCGTCGCCATGCTCGACTCCCCCAGCGAAATCATTTCGATCGCCTTGCACTACCTGGGGCTGCCCAGCAACAGTACCGATCCAGAGGATTACCAGAAGGCCCAGGCGCTGCTGTTGAAAATCCGCCCCTATGTGCTCTATTTCGACTCTTCCCGGATCGACACCGACTTGGCCGACGGCAACATCTGCGCGGTCGTAGGCTGGGCCAATGGTGCGCTGGCCGCTCAGGCGATTAATGAAAAGTCCAACAGCGGTCGCAAGATTGCCTACAGCCTGCCGCGCGAAGGCGCCTTGGTCTGGTCTGAAAACTGGGTGTTGCTCAAGGATGCTCGCCACCCAAAGGCCGCTCTGGCGTTCATCAACTACATGCTGCAGCCACAGGTGATAGCCAAGACGTCCAACTACATGCTCTATCCCAACGCCAACAAAGATGCCACTGAGTTCGTCGAGCAAAAGTTGCGGGATAACCCTTGGATCTATCCCGATAAAAAGACTATGGCCACACTGGTTCCGCTTGAGCCCTTGCCGCTGAAGGCGGAGCGCATTCGCACACGGGTCTGGACCAAGGTCAAAAGCGGTACGTGACGCGGTCGGGGAGGGAGACAGCATGCGCCAGGGTCGTGATCAGCGTTATTTAGAGTCGGACGACTACAAGGCCTACAAAGAGATTGAAGAACAGATCGGCCTCTGTACGCCAGAGCAAGCCTGGGCCATGTATTACGTTTCGACGGGCATGGTGCGTGAAAACATTACCCTGGCCGTGATGGAGCACATTGGCCGGGGCAATCGTGCCCTGTTGCTTGAGTTTCCAGACCTGGTGCGAGTCGTAGGGCGTGACGCTGAGCCGGGGGAGATCGCCTCCAACTGGCCTCTGCTGCGAAGGCGTCGTCGATAAGTCTACTCTGCGTATCTCTGGAGGGGCGAGGTGCAGGCGGTTGTAGGTTATTATTGTGAGGCTTGTAGGGAAAGTCTGTGTTTTTTGTGGGGGCGATACCTTTTCGCCCTGTGCTCTCTACTCTGGCCACCCATTCTCCTTGTCCACTTCAGAGAACTGACCGGATGCTTCAACTCGATTTCTATTCAACCCTCGTTGCCGCTTCACTGGTGCTATTGCTGGGGCGCGGGCTTGTGGCTCGCATCGGCTTCTTACGTACCTACAACATTCCGGAACCAGTAGCCGGTGGCCTGTTGGTCGCCATGCTGCTCCTGGCGTTGCGCGCGTTTGCCGATATCGAAGTACGCTTCGATCCTTCATTGCAAACCCCGTTGATGCTGGCGTTCTTTGCCACTATCGGTTTGAACGCCGATTTTGCCAGCCTGAAGAAAGGCGGGCGGATCCTGGCGGTGTTTCTGTTGGTGGTAACGGGCTTGCTGGTGGTGCAAAACGCCATGGGTATCGCGCTGGCCTCGGCGCTCGGGCTTGACCCATTGATGGGCCTGCTCGCGGGCTCGGTGACCTTGTCCGGTGGGCATGGCACCGGTGCGGCCTGGGGCGCGGTGTTCAGTGAGCAGTATGGCGTGGCGTCTGCGTCTGAATTGGCGATTGCCTCGGCGACCTTTGGCCTGGTGCTCGGTGGCCTGATCGGCGGGCCCGTGGCGCGTTTTCTGATCAAGCGGGTCGAGGTTCCAGGTATTGGGCATCCGCAATCGAGCCTGGCCAAGGGGTTCGAGCAACCGAACGAAGAGCGCCTGATCACCGCGTTTTCGTTTATCGAAACCCTGGCGCTGGTGGCGATCAGCCTGCAGGGCGGCAACTTGTTGAATGCCGCCATCCAGGGCACCGCATTCGAATTGCCGACGTTTGTGTGCGTACTGTTCGTGGGTGTGGTGCTGCGCAATGGGCTGTCGATGCTCGGCTGGCATCAGGTGTTCGAGCGCGAAGTCTCGGTGCTGGGCAATGTCAGTTTGTCATTGTTCCTGGCGATGGCGCTGATGTCACTCAAGCTCTGGGACTTGGCGGCACTGGCTTTGCCGATTGTCGTTCTGCTGGCCGCACAGGCATTGCTGATGGCGCTGTTCGCGATTTTCGTGACGTTCCGGGTGATGGGCCGCAACTACGATGCGGCGGTGCTGGCGGCAGGCCATTGCGGCTTCGGGCTAGGCGCCACGCCCACGGCGATTGCCAATATGCAGGCGGTGACGCAGCGCTTCGGGCCTTCGCAGATCGCGTTTCTGGTGGTGCCGATGGTGGGCGCGTTCTTCATCGATATCGCTAACGCGGTGGTGATCAAGTTGTACCTGGCGCTGCCATTCCTAGGGGCCACAGGGTAAGTTTTTCAGCGCTTGCCCATGGCGTTCATCGCCTGGGCCAGGCGCTGAGTGGCTTGCTGGATTTCGTCCCGGTCGAGGGAGGCAAAGCCCAGGCGCAGCGCGTTTACCGGTTGGTCGTTGGGGGAAAACTGACGACCACTGCGCACCACAACGCCGTGCTCCAGTGCGGTGCTTGCCAACTTATCGACGTCTATTTCTTCCTCCAAACGTACCCATAGCGCCAAGCCACCCTCGGGCTCGCGCACTTGTATGCGAGCACCAAACGCCTGATCCAGGCAATCTTGCAATACCGTGCGGCGCGCCCGATATTCTTTCGACACGCGGCGCAAATGCTTCTTCAACTCCCCGTCATTGATCAGGTCTGCCAGCATGGCTTGAGCGACCGCGTCGGTATCGCCCAGCATCAGCGCGGCATTGCGTTGCAGGGCTTCAATCACAGAGGTGGGCGCCACGATATAGCTGCAGCGGAACGTCGAGCCCAGCACCTTTGACAACGAGCCGATGTAGAGCACATGGCGTTGGGCGCGGTCACTGGCCAGCGGCAGGTAAGGGCGGCCACTGAAATGGTATTCGTGGTCGTAGTCCTCTTCGATAATGCAGAAGTCATGCAGCGCGGCCAACGCCAGCAAGTGCTGCCGGCGTGCGGCATGCAGGCTCACGGTGGTGGGGAATTGGTGATGAGGCGTGAGGTAAATCATGCGCACCTTGTGCTCACGGCATAAGCGCTCGACCTGGTCGGTGCGGCAACCTTCATCATCGATGTCGACCGTGACCAACTTCGCCCCGAGCTTGCGGAAAATTGCCCATGCCGGTGGGTAGCTCAGGCGTTCCACCAGAACCACGTCGCCGGGTTTGAGCAGCAGGTTGGCGCTCAGGAACAGGGACATCTGGGTGCCCTGGGTCAGGCAGATATTTTCGGCAGTGACCGTCAATCCACGGTTGTTGCGCAGCATCTCGGCCAGGGCGCAGCGCAAGTGAGAGCCGGTGCCTTCGCTGCCGTAGCGCACGGTATTGGAGGCAAAGCTGTTGCGCAGTGCGTGGCGATAGTAACGGTGCAGAACTGCCTGGGGCAGCAGGCGGTGGTCGCTGGTGCCGTTGTCGAAAAACAGCGCATCGCGCCGATGCTGTAGAGCGACCACTTGGGCGTTATGGGTGAAATAGGGTACCAGCGGTTGCTCCAGTAACGACGGCGCGAATGACGGTTGCGTAACGCTGGGCAGCTGTTTGGGTGTCAGCTTTACATTAACGAAGGTGCCACGGCGCGGCTCGCTGGTCAGCCAGCCCTTGGTCATGGCTTCTTCGTAGGCCAGGATCACCGTCTTGCGGTTGACGTCGAGCAAGTGTGCCATTTCCCGCGTGCCCGGCAGTAACGTCCCGGGCGGCAGGCGGCCTTCGAGGATAGCGTTGACCAAGCCTTCGGCGATCTTGCGGTAAGACGCCTGGCTTGCACCTTCTTCAAGCCGGAGCAGTGGACGCCATTTACGCATCTGGACCATCTGAAGTATCCAAATCTGGAGGTTTTAATGGGCCTAGTCTAGCGCAACAATCAAGCCTTACTTATCCCGAGGTCTTTATGAATAAACGTCATGTCATCGAACTGTCGCCCTCGGGGAAAACCTTTGAAGCGGGCGACGAACTCTTGCTCGACGCCATGCTCGCCAGTGGCCTGGCCGTGCCGTTCTCCTGCCGCCGTGGCGCCTGCGGTTCGTGCAAGGTGGTGGTCGCCGAAGGTGCGTACCGGGCCAAACGCCTGGCGCCGGATACGTCGCAGCCTTCTTATCCTTTGGCAGCCAATGAGATGTTGTTATGCCAGAGCCACGCCTGTGGCGACATGCGCCTGCATATTCCCGGCTGGTCGCTGGATACGCCCGCGCTGGTAGTGGCGGCGCAGGTTCACAGCAAGCGTGCGTTGGGCCCCGATGTGATCGAGTTGGTATTGATGCCCGAAACCCCAGTGGCGGTGCGGGCTGGTCAATACCTCAAGTTCCACCTGGCGGACGGTGACACGCGCTGCTTCTCGATTGCCAACCTGCCCGATGAGGACGATGGGCGCTTGGTCTTCCAGATTCGCCGGGTAAGTGGCGGGTATTTTTCCGAGGGTATCCTAGGTGGTCTCGCCGTGGGTGAGCGTCTGCACGTGGAGGGGCCGTTTGGTGCCTGTACCTGGCAGGACGATGTGGCGGCGCCCGTGGTGCTATTCGCTACGGGTACTGGTTACGCGGGCATCAAGCCTATCTTGCTGACCGCGCTCAAGCGCGATGTCGATGTGACGTTGTATTGGGGCGGTGCGCAATCGGCGGACTTTTATGACAGCGCCTTCCTCGACCACCTGATGCTTGAGCATCCCCGTTTTCGCTGGCATCCCGTGCGGTCCTCCGAGGGCAGGGTTCAGGAGGTTGCAATGAGTCATGGGCATCAGTGGGAACAGGCCCAGGTCTATGCGTGCGGCAACGGTGCAATGCTCGGCCAGGTACGCATCCACTGCCTTGAAGCGGGGTTGCCCAGCCACCGGTTTATCGCGGAGGCGTTTGTCGCCAGTGGTCGGTCAAGTGCTGGAGCAGTCTCCCTATCGTTTGACCCGGTGTGGGAGAAAGTCGGCCCGCGTTATTCCTTGGACGGCATGCTGGCGGCGCGGGAAAAATCCATACGTGCCCTGGCGGCGATTGCCAGCCAGTTGAAAGTCGGCATGACCACCGGCGAGGCCCTTGAGATGGCCGCGAGGCAACTGCAGGCCATGGGCGCTTCGCACACCTGGCATCCGACCTACATTCGTTTTGGCGCCGACACTGTGCGCCCACCGCGCGAGGGTATTGATCGTCAGCGCAGGCTGCGCGCTAATGACATTGCCGTGGTCGATCTTGGCCCGGTGTGGGATGGCTACGAAGGCGACTATGGCGATACGTTTGTGTTTGGCGATGGGCCGTTGCACCAGGCCTGTACGACGGCCTTGCATGAAGTCTTCGATGAAACACGCCAGGCGTGGCTGCGTGGTCTGACCGGGCGTGAGCTCTACGACTTCGCCGAGCAGAGCGCTGCGTCAAAGGGCTGGAGGCTGGCGCGCAACCTGGCGGGGCACCGCCTTGCGGATTTTCCCCATGCATTGTTCGAAAGCAAGGAGTTGGCTGATCTGGAGATCCCACCGAGTGAAATGGCCTGGGTATTGGAGATCCAGCTGTGCCATCCCACTGAGCCGGTGGGTGGGTTCTTTGAAGACATGCTGATGTTGCAAGGCTGAAGAGCTGTCATTGTTGCCGAGTTGTGTTTGACGCGATGGCCCTGCAAAGCGAGATCTCACCCACAACGCCGATCCCCTGTGGGAGCTGTCGAGCTTCAGCGAGGCTGCGAAAGCGGTGGTTCAGGCGATGAAAATGTTGCCTGTACCGCCGCCATCGCAGCCTCGCCGGGGCTCGACAGCTCCCACATTTGGGCGGTGTTATGGTCGAGAGTTGTGCTTGTGGCGATGGCCCTGCAAACCGATATTCCACATAGACCGCCGATCCCCTGTGGGAGCTGTCGAGCTTTAGCGAGGCTGCGAAAGCGGTGGTTCAGGCGATGAAGAGGGTGCCTGTGCCGCTGCCTTCGCAGCCTCGCTTGGGTACCAGATGGGTCAGAGCTTCGGCAATTGCCCGACGCGGCCCATCATTTCAGTGACGATCTGCAGGTCCAGCAGGAACTGGTCGACGGTCTTGAATTCGCTGTCGGTGTGCCCGGTGTACTTCTCTTCCGGGCGGGCCAGGCCGAATTGCACGCCGTTGGGCAGGTCGTGCACCGAGGTTGCGCCGGCCGAGGTGCCGAATTTGTGCGCCATGCCCAGGTTTTCAGTGGCCACTGCCAGCAAGGCTTTTACCCATTCGCCTTCAGGGTTGCGGTACATCGGCGTGTCCAACGAGTAAGTGAAGCTCACATTGACCTTGGCGTTCTTGTCCCAGGCGTTCAGCTTCTGCTCGATTTGCGCCTTGAGCGCCTCCGGGGTTTTACCTTTCGGTGCGCGCAGGTTCACGGCCAGTTTGAAGGCTTTGTCATCCTGCCCCACAAACGTCAGTGAGGTGGTCAACGGCCCCATGAAATCATCCGCGTAGCCCACACCCAATTTGCCGCCCAGGTAATCCAGGCCCCAGTTGTCGGCGGCATAGCGCGCGGCATCGGTGATGTGGTTGTGCTGGAGGGCGACCTTGCCGTCGAGGCTGTGGATCAGGTCCAGCATGCGCGCCACCGGGTTGACCCCGGTTTCAGGCTCGGAAGAGTGAGCGGATACGCCGGTAACCGTGAGTTTGACATCCTTGCCATCGACCTTGGCCGTCACTTGGAAGTCGCCACCGTTGCGCTTGGCATAGTCGGCACCGGCCTGTTGCAGGCTGGCGGCCAGTTCGGCGGGGGTGTCGCTGACCAGCGTGGCCACCGAGGCCGACGGAATCTGGTTGTTCGCCTTGCCGCCGGTCATCGCGATGATTTCTGCGCCTTTGCCTTCGCCCTTGCGCACCGGGAAGGTGGCCATCACGGTGCCGGAGCCTTTCTCGGCGATCACCACCGGGTAACCGCCATCCAGCGCCAGGTTGTATTGCGGCACGGGGTTGCGTTCGAAGTAGTAAGGAATGGCATCACCGGCGGTTTCTTCAGTGGTGTCCACCAGCAGCTTGAATGTGCGCGCCAGTGGCAGTTTTTCTTCCTTGATCACTTTCATGGCGTACATCGCCACCACGATGCCGTTCTTGTCATCCTCGGTACCGCGGCCATACATGCGGTCGCCAATCAGCGTGACCTTGAACGGGTCGAGTTTGGTACCGTCTTGCAGCACCCAGTTTTCCGGGGTAACGGGCACCACATCGGCATGGGCGTGCACACCCACGACTTCATCACCGCTGCCTTCCAAGGAAATTTCGTACACGCGGTTGTCGACGTTACGGAAGTTCAGGTTGAAGGACTTGGCCAGGGCCTCGATCTTCGCGGCAATCTTGAGGAATTCCGGGTTTTTGTACTGTGGCAGACCGTCTACGTTGAACGTCGGGACTTCCACCAGTTCACGCAGGGTTTCGAGCGCGGCTTTGCCATATTTAACGCGGGTGTAAATGCCCAGCAGGCGATTGATCTCGTTCTGCTGCTCGGCGCTCAGGGGTTTGTTGCCCACAAACGCGCTGATAGCCGGGCCGGTGTCGGCCGTTTTGCCCAGCTCGCCTTGGGCAAGAGTGCCGAGGAAACCGCGGAAATCGGTAACCGAGGTCTCGTTGAACTGCTTCAGGATTGCCGTGCTCTGGTCTGCGCTGATGTTGGCGAAAGCGGGCGTGGCGACGGCCGAAAGGCTGGCGGCGAACAGGGTGGCAACCGCCAATTGCTTAAGTGGAAAGTGCATGGTTGAAGGCATTCCTTTGCAGGTAGTGAGTAGGAGATTTCTGACGGAAGAGACAGAAACATTTCCACACACTACCATTACTCAGGTGCCCAAGGTCAATGCTGGCCAGGGTGGGGGGCGGGATACTCTTGCGTCACGCTCAAGGCTCTAGCGTAAGGCCCATCCCACAGTTGTTCATGCAACTGGCCTACACGCCTGGCCATCGCCTCACTGCGCATCACCACCTCCAGATTGCGCGAATTATCCAGGTAGCCGCCCAACCAATTGCTGGTGCCGACCCACGCCACTTGCCCGTCGATCTCCATGGTTTTGCTGTGTATCACCCGCGCATAAGGGATAAAGCCTTGCTTGGCTTCGGGCAGGGTGACGATCTTGATCTCAATATTGGGCAGCACCGCCAGGCTTTTGAGATAGGGCAGTTCCAGCGGGTCGGTATTCCAGTTGGACACCATCAGTTTGATCGACACGCCACGGGCTGCGGCGGCGCGCACGGCGTTGTCGATCACCGCATAGTAGGGCCGGGTTCGATCCGGTCCGTAGGACAGCGGCGCGTAGTCGAGCAATTGCACGCGCACCTCTTTTTGGGCTTCGCCCAGCAGGCGCGGCAGTTCCAGCTGTGAGTCGCCCACGCCGGGCGGGTTGTAGAGTTGCGGGCTGGCCACCAGATAGTTGCCGGTACGTGCGGGTGCCGGGCCGCTGGCGGGCAGCGGCACCGGTTGTTTACCCGCCAGCGCGGCCTGGGCTTGCCAGTCTTGCTCGAAGATCGCCTGCACTTGGCCCACCACCGTTTTGTCAGTGATCCGCAGCCCGGTTTCGTGGATATGTTCCAAGGCGCGCCAGTCGAAATTCTGACTGCCGACAAACGCCTGCTTGCCATCCACCAGCAGGTATTTGGCGTGGATGATGCCGCCGCTCAGTTGCCCGTAGGGCAGCACGCGCAAGGTCAGGTTGGGAATGGCGCGCAAGCGTTCAAGGGTGGTGGCATCCGACAGCTTGATGCCTTTTTCTTCGAGCAGGAAACGAATCTTCACGCCGCGTTTGCCGGCGGCTTCCAGGTGTTCAAGCACGCTGTTCATCACCGAGCCAGGGTGGTCCGCGGCGTAGAACTGGCCGATATCAATGTGGCTTTTGGCGCCGTCGAACAGCTCGATCCATACCGGGCCGGGCTGGCGCAAATCGTCGGTGCCCAGGGCGGTGTCCACAGGCACGGTATGCACCAATTCAAAACCTGGAATGGAAAAGTCCGCCTGGGCCAGCGGACTGAGGAGCAAGCCGGTCAGGCCGGCAATACGCAACTTTATCGAAAGGGACATAAGCGTCTCATCGCACCAAAGGGAAAGACGAGCGCCCAAGGCGCCCGCCCTGCAGGTCAGGCTGTGCGGCTGTGCAGCGGGGTGGGCACGCGATGAGTCACTTCATCCTGTGCGCGGGCGCCGGTGGCGGCGCGGATCAACAGGATCTTCAACTGGTCGTTGATGCGCTCCAGGCTGTCCTGGAAGAAATTGTGGAACACCACGCAAAAAAGCGCGATGGCGATACCTAATCCCGTGGCAAACAAGGCCGTACCGATACCCCCGGAAATCTGCCCTGGGTCCGATACGCCCGCGGTGGCCAGCGCCTTGAAGGTGTCGATGATGCCGAGAATGGTGCCCAGCAGGCCCAGCAGTGGGGCGGCGGTGGTGATGGTCTCGATGATCCACAGGCTGCGGGCCAGTGGGGCGCGGGTCTTCAGGTACTGGGTGTCGATTTCGTCGTCCAGGTCCTTGCGCGAACCGTGGGTCGCCTTCTGGGCCAGCACCGGCAAGATCATGTTCAGCGGCAGGCTGTCGCGACGGGTCAGGTTGTCCGGCAGGTCACGCTCGCTGTGCACATTGGCGCCCAGGGCGTCGATCAATGCGCGTGCCTGGCGGCGCACGTAGGCGAAGTAGATACCGCGTTCGATGGCGATGAAGATCGCAATGGCCATCGCCGCGTACATCACATAGAAGGTGACGTCGTGGAGCAGGTTCATATCCATGATGGTGTTCCTCTTGGGGTGAGTCTTAGAAATTCGCTTCCAGCGAAACCGTGACGGTACGGTCCAGGCCGACGATGTACGCGGGGTCGCCATCGCGGAAACCGCTGTAGCTGGCCGCGTTGGTCTTGGTGGTGTACACGCCGTCCAGGTATTTCTTGTCGAACAGGTTGTCGACGTTCAGGCGCAGGGTCGCGTCCTTGACCACTTTCTTGTCCACCGGCAGGTAAATACCGGCGCCGAGGTTGAACACGGTGCGACCGGAAATCGCCTCGTCGTTGGTCAGGTCGCCGTAGAGCTCGCTGGTGTACTTGCCACCGAAGGTGCCGTAGAAGCGCCCATCGTCATACCCGATGTTGGCCGCCAGCATGTTCTTGGGCACGTTGGCGAACTGCTTGCCACTGGTGGGCAGCACGATGGGTTTGCCGGCGTTGTAGACGGTCAGGTCATCCTGCTGCTCGGCCTTGGTGTAGGTGTAGGAGGTGTAGTAATTGAAGTGGTGGGGCAACTGGCCGCTCCACTCCAGCTCCAGGCCTTTGTTGACCACGGAGCCGGCGTTGATGTCGGCAAAGTCACCGTTGATGTCCCGGGACGAAACCTGGCGGTTCTTGAAGTCCATGTAGAACAGGGTGGCGGCCAGGTTCATATCGTCGCCGCTGTAGCGCCAGCCCAGTTCATGGTTCCAGCTGGTTTCCGGTTCGGCGTCGATCGAGCCGGCGCCTTTGTCGTAGAGCACGTAGTTCTGCGGTACCCGCATGTTGCGCGACAGGCTGTAGAACAACTGGTCACGCTCGTCCAACTGGTATTTCAGGCCGGCGTTG
This sequence comes from Pseudomonas sp. MF6751, assembly GCF_016613265.1. Taxonomy (NCBI): domain Bacteria; kingdom Pseudomonadati; phylum Pseudomonadota; class Gammaproteobacteria; order Pseudomonadales; family Pseudomonadaceae; genus Pseudomonas; species Pseudomonas sp. MF6751. Next base: position 21,775 of record NZ_JAENSV010000043.1, on the reverse strand, counting down.
GGCAGCAGTTTGTTGTAGGTCTGGTTACGTTTTTCCGGGCGTTCGTTGAGGCTGCCGTGGTTGGTGCCTTCACGCTCGACGTTCATGTAGGCCAGGCCTGCGATGAGGGTCCAGTCCGGGTTGATGTACCAGGTGTCCTGGGCCCAGACCTTTTGCGCTGGCGTCACGGTGAAACGGTCGCGCCCCTGCACGGTGTTGCCGTTGGCATCGACGATGGCGCTGTTGGAATCTGGCCAGGTGTCCACTGGCTTGCCGTTGCTCTTGAGCGGAATGAACGGCTGGGTCTGGCTCTGGCGTGCGCGCTCGTACCAGTAACCGAATTGCAGGCTGTGGTCGCCAAGGTCCCAGGTCAGCTTGGTGGTGATACCCGGACGCCAGGTTTGCGTGCGTGAAGGGCGGTAGTACACGCCGCTGTTGGGTGTGCCGTCGGCGTTGTATTGGGCGGCGGTGGGCAAGTTGCCCAGGTCGAACACGCCGCCCTGGTTCGAGCCGCGGTTGAGTGCGTAGGCGGACGAGCCGACGCCGCTGCCATTGCCCCAGTAGTAATACGGGATCACCGAAAGCGCCAGGTTATCGGCCAGTTTGAACTGGGTGTTGAGCACGGCGGTGAAGGTCTGGAACGGGTTCTGCGCCAGGCCGTAGTAGCTGTTGTATTTGCCGTTGCTGCCCACGGTCGGCGTAGCCGGGTAGGGGTCGTACTTGCGGCCGTTCTGCTGGAATTGCGCCTTGGTCAACTGGCTGTAACTGTTGTTGTCCTGCTCGTGGTACTTGAGGATCAGGTTGGCGGTGTTGCCATTGCCGGCGTCGAAAAAGCTGTTCCACTCCACCTTGTCCGCGCGTACCGCGCCCGAACCGCGCCACATCTCACCTTCGGTATGGGACACCGACAGCCAGTTGCTCAGGCCGTTGATTTCGCCGGTATTGAGGCGGGCAAAGGTCTTGCGCGTGGCATTGCTGCCGACGACCTGTTTGACGAAGGCGCCGGTTTCCTTGGTCGGGCGAATGGTCACGATACCAATGTTGCCGCCGCTGGATCCGATGTGCGGGCCGTCGGATTCCGAAGCGCCCTGGGTGACGAAGATCTGGTCGATGTTTTCCGGGTCGCCCAGCAGGTTGGAATACAGCGCGTAGTTGCCGGAGTCGTTGATCGGCATGCCGTCCACCGACATGCCCACCTGGTCGGAGTTCATGCCGCGCATGGTGAAGCGAAAGCCCGACAGGCCGGTGTTGTCTTCACTGGAGATGTTCAAGCCTGGGGTGTACTTGAGTTTGTCGATGGCATTGCCGGTGGCCGCCTGTTTATCCAGTGCTTCCTTGGTCACCGTGGAGCGGCCCTTGATGCTTTCCTCCGGCACCATGTAACCGCCCCCGGCGGTCGCCTTGCCTTGTACCCCAATGGTGCCGACGTCGCTGGTCTCTGCCATGACCAGTCCCTGGGTCATGCTGGTCGCGGCCACAAGTGCCAGATGAATACGGGTGAACTTCATCACTGTCGTCCTGGTGTCGGGTGCTTATTGCACGCTGTAGTTGAAGGTGGCGGTGAAGCGCTGCTCATTGCGCCCCCCGAAGGCTTGCTCGGGGAACGGTTTGACTTGCTTGATGCGACGCAAGCTGTTGGTGGCGGCCCGGTTGAGCAACATGCTCGAGGCCTGGGTTTGTAAACCTGAGTCGAGTACGCGGCCTTGACGGTCTACCAGCAGCCACACCACCACCTCGCCGCTCGGGCGTTCGAGGGACGCCTGGCGCCCGGTGGGGTACTGCTTGTAGGTGTCCAGTTCGTTGCGCAAGCCTTTGAGGTAACCGCTTTCCAGGGCCTGGCTATCGACCTTCGGTGGCGCCGGTGGGGCAGGCGTCGGTGCCGCTTGGGTGACGGCGGCCGGGGCTGGCTTGGCGGCCACCGGTGGCGGCGTCGGCACGGGCTTGGCGACCACGGGCGCAGGCTTGGGCACAGGTTTTGGCTTTGGCTTGGGTTCGGGTTTTGGCAGCGGCTTGGGCGGTGGCGGCGGGGGCGCCGGCTCGGCCTCTTCCTCTTCGATCACCGGCGGTGGTGGTTCTTGCTCCACCACCGGTTCCGGTATGACTTGCGGTTCCGGCTCGACCAAGGCCAATTCGACCGCCGACTCGTCATACACCGGCTCGACCTTCAACGTCTGGGACTGGATACCCAGTGCAATCAGCACCAGGGCGATCAGGGCCGGAACACTGCCCAGCAGCTGACGCGCACGAAACAGAACGTACATGATCAGGACTTACGCGTGGCGATGGACACGGAGGTGAAGCCACCCAGGCGCAGGGTGTCCATCACTTCCACCAGGCGCGAAACCTCCACGCCTTTGTCGCTGTTGACGATGATCGTCGACTTGGTATCGGGCTTTTCGGCAGCCTTCAGCGCCGGCACCAGGGCATCCACCGTCAGGTCCTTGCCGTCCAGTTGCAACTGGCCTTCCAGGCCCAGGGTGAGGATGAATTTGTTCTGCGGCTTGAGCTGCTGGGAACTGCTGGCGCTGGGCAATTGGGTCTTCATGCCGAGCGCGGGAATCACGTTCAGGCTCACCAGTACGAAAAACACCAGCAGGAACATCATCACGTCGATCATCGGGATCAGCTCGATGTGCGCCTTGCGTTTCTTGGGTTCGTCCCAGGTTCTCATTCCGTTACCCCGTCATTGAATTAGGGGCAAAACGCTAACAGCCAAAAATGACCGATTGGTTAACTTTAATTGACCGTTTAGAGGCTCTAGGACGCGTCTTTCAGAAAACTTACCGGTCAGTTTTCGGGCGTAATGAAACTGACACTCGGGGCATCCATGCTTGAGAAATTTATCTTGAGAGCCGGCTCCCATGCCCACTGCACTGCCTCAATTGACGACCCCGCGACTGCTGTTGCGCGCCCTGGAAATGCACCAGGCGCAGGTGCTTTTCACGCTTGCCAACGGGCCGAAAATTGCCGACAACACGGCGAACATTCCAGCGCCCTACACCTTGGAAACCGCGCAGGATTTTATTGCGGGGATCGCTGACAAGTACCGCACCGGTGAGCTGCTGAACCTGGGGATGCATGTGCGCGGCACCGACGAATTGGTCGGCATGGTCAGCCTGCGCATCAATGCTCGCCATCACTATGGGCACTTGGGTGGCTGGGTGGCGGCGCACTGCCGTAACCAGGGGTATGCGGCGGAAGCGGCGAGTGCGGTGATGGACTTCGGCTTTGAGGCGCTAGGGTTGCAGCGCGTGGGCAGCCAGTGTTTCGCGCGCAACAAGGAGTCGGCGCGGGTCATGGAAAAGATCGGCCTGCGTTATGAAGGTTGCATGCGCCAGGCGTTTTTAAAGAACGGCGTGTATGAGGACATGCTCGGGTTTGCCACCGTGCGCGACGACTGGGAGCGCTGCCTGTGAGCGGCGAAGTGGACCACGGCCGGCGCCGGGTCCTTGGCGGGCTGGCGGTCGCTACCGCGTTTTCGATTCTCAGCCCGTTTGCGCGCAGTGCCGGGGTGGATTATCCGTTCACCCTCGGCGTGGCTTCCGGCGACCCGTTGCCAGATGGCTTTGTGATCTGGACGCGCCTGGCGCCGTTGTTCAACGCCGCGGATGGCCGTGGCGGCCTGAGTCGCTCGGTGCCAGTGCGTTGGCGGGTGGCCAGCGATGCAGCGATGACGCGCATTGTGAGGCAGGGGGAGGTGCTGGCGACGCCGCGCTTCGCTCACGCAGTGCATGTCGAAGTGGCGGGGCTGGCGGCGGATCGGCCGTATTGGTACCAGTTTGAAGGGCTCGGTGCGCAGAGCCCGGTTGGCCAGTCCCGCACGATGCCGCCGCTGCAGGCCATGGCCTCGGCCCGGCTGGGGTTTGTGTCCTGCTCGCACTGGGAGCGCGGTTACTTCAGCGCCTACCGACACCTTGCTGCCGAGCAGCCTGACCTGGTGTTTTTCCTCGGTGATTATATTTACGACAGTTCCTATGCTGCGGATTCGGGCAAGGTGTTTCGTTCTCACGGCAGCGGCAATGCGCAAAGCCTGAGTGATTACCGCAACCGCTACGCACTGTACAAGACTGATCCAGACCTGCAGGCCCTGCACGCCGCGGCTCCCAGCGTCGTAACCTGGGACGATCACGAAGTACAGAATGACTACGCCAACCGCTGGTCCCAGGACCCGAAGGTGGCGGTGGCGCAGTTTCTCAAGCAACGGGCCGCGGCGTACCAGGCGTTTTACGAACACATGCCCCTGCGTGCCAGCAGCGTGCCGAAGGGGCCGGACATGCGCATCTACCGGCGCCTGGACTATGGGCGGCTCGCGCGTTTTCATGTGCTCGACGGTCGCCAGTACCGTTCCGAGCAACCCTGCATCGCGGCCAATGGCAGCCACCAAGGGCATATTGTCACCACCCCTTGCAACGGCCTGCGTGACCCTGGCCGCACGTTGCTCGGCTGGCAGCAAGAGTCTTGGCTGGACCAGGGGTTTGCCCAGTCCAGTGCGCAGTGGAATGTCATCGCCCAGGATTTGCTGGTGGCGCCGCTGATGCAGCGTGACTTGACCAACCATAAGCTTGGCCGCTGGACCGATGGTTGGGATGGCTACATGGCGAACCGCTCACGGATGCTGGCGTCGATCGTGCGCAATCGCGTGAAGAACCCGGTGTTCTGGGGAGGGGATATTCATTCGTTCTGGGCCACCGACCTGCATCTCGACGCCGACAGGCCAGACTCGGCGGTGGTCGCCACCGAGTTCGTCGGCTCGTCGGTCACCTCAGATGGCCCTCCCTACGACGCGTTCATGAAGATCATGCCGCTCAACCCCCATGTGAAGTTTTTCGACAGTCGCCAGCGTGGGTATGTGTCGGTGGAGTTGGCGGCCAACACCATGTTGACGAATTTTCGTGCGATCAGTGATCCGCGTGACCCGGCGGCGACGGTGTCGACGTTGAAGTCGTTCGTGGTTGAGCCGAGCAGGGCGGGGGCTATTGCCGTGTAGCCTGTTTCTCTGGGGCGATCCAATGTGGGAGGGGGCTTGCCCCCGATAGCGGTGTGTCAGTCACTGCATCTGCTACTGCACTAACGCTTTCGCAGGCAAGCCAGCTCCCACAGGGAACTGAGCTTAACTGAATGGCATTAAGGCAAGCCTCCTCCCACATTGATTTCATAGCGCACCGAGAGCACGCCTTTTTTCTCCGACAACGCCAAGATCGTTACCTGGCCCAGTTCGCTCAACGCTTGAACATGCGTACCGCCACAGGCGTACGCCGGTAATTCGCCGAAGCCGACTTCGCGGGTGCCGTCTTCCAGCGTCATATGGCGGGGATAGTCGGCGGCGATCCATGTATTGACCCATTGCTGGAGCGCCTGCGCATCCATGTCTTGCGCGGTCTGGCCGCGGATAAAGGTGATCTTGCCTTCGCCGGGCCAATGGTGGGCCTTGATCGGCATCCAGCCCAGGCGTTCGCCGGCATTGCCAATCAAGTGCCCCGCCGAATGCAGACGCGTATGCAAGGCGCGCCGCTGTGCGTCGACTCGTGCAACGACGAGGCCGGGCTCCAGAGGTCGGTCGACGTAGTGCACCACCTGTTCGGCTTCCTGCATGACTCGCAGCACCTGGCTGTCGCCGAGCCAGCCGGTGTCGGACGGCTGGCCTCCGCCTTGGGGATGGAAAATGGTCGACTGCACAATCACGGCGAATTGCTCTTCGTACGGGGTGCAACTGAGCACTTCCAGCTCGGCCGTCAGGTGGTCGTGGGTAAAAAACAGGCGCTCGGTCATCATCTACATCCGCATCAGGGTTCTGTGGGCAGTATAAATAGTGCGCAGATGGGTGATAATCCGCTCAATTATCAATGGACCTGTGCGTCATGAGCATCAATCTTCCTTTGCCGCTATTGGGTGAAATGGCGATTTTCGTCAAGGTCGTGGAAACCGGCAGCTTCTCCGAAGCGGCGCGGCAACTCAGCGTTTCACCTTCGGCGGTGAGCCGCAGCATCTCGCGCCTGGAACAAGCCCTGGCCACGCGCCTGCTGCAACGCACCACGCGCAAGCTGCGCCTGAGCGAGGGCGGCGAGGAAGTGTTCAAGCGTTGCCAGGAGATGGTCAATGCGGCGCGCTCGGTGATGGAAATCAGTGGGCAATTTACCCATGAAGCCGAGGGCCTGGTGCGGGTCAGTGTACCCAAGGCGGTGGGGCGATTCGTGGTGCACCCGCATATGCCGGAATTTTTGCGGCGCTATCCCAAGGTGGATGTGCAATTGATCCTGGAAGATAGGCATGTGGATTTGATCGACGACAACGTCGACTTGAGCATCCGCATCACCGACAGCCCACCGCCAGGTTTGGTCGGGCGCCAGCTGTTGCCCATCGAACATTTGCTGTGCGCGACGCCACAGTACTTGGCCGAGCACGGTACACCGAGCCATCCCCATGATCTGCTCGGGCACAGTTGCATCTATCTGGGTGAGACACCGGGAGATTCACGCTGGAAATTTCGCCAGGCTGGCAAGGCGGTAACGGTCGGCGTACGCGGCCGGTATGCGGCGAACCACACCGGGGTGCGACTGGAGGCGGCGTTGCAGCATGTCGGGATTGCCAGCTTGCCGTATTTCACCGCACGGCATGCGTTGGAAGCGGGGGAGTTGGTGCAGGTGTTGCCAGGGTGGGATTTTATTGCGTCGTACCATGGCGAGGCGTGGTTGCTGCATTCGCCCACACGTTACCTGCCGCCGAAGTTGCGGGTGTTTATCGATTATCTGGTGGAGTGCATGGCCAGGGAGCCCACGCTGCGGCGTCGGTAGGAACGCGGTAAAAACTGTGGGAGCGGGCTTGCTCGCGAATGCGGTGGGTCAGTCTACTTATGTATAACTGAGAGATTGCATTCGCGAGCAAGCCCGCTCCCACATGGGGCCTGTGCCGCTCAGAACTGTCAGTGTTTGCTCTGGTCCTGAGGCATCGCCAGCAGCTGTTTTTCCTGGTTCCAGTCGAACGGTTCGTCGTTCTGTTCGGCTTCATAGCGACGTTCTTCCAGGGCCTGGTACAGGTCCAGTTCTTCGTCGGGCATGAAGTGCAGGCAGTCGCCGCCAAAGAACCACAGCAGGTCACGGGGCACCAGGTGGGCGATTTGCGGGTAGCGCAGGATGACCTGGCTCATCAGGTCCTGGCCCAGGTACTGGCTTTCGATCGGGTCGATTGGCAACAGGGCGCGCAGTTCGTCGAAACGCTCCAGGAACAGCGAGTGGCTTTCCTCGGGTACCTGTTCGGCTTCGCCGACGGCAACCAGGATGCTGCGCAAGTGGTCGAGCAAGACAAGATGATCGGCAACGACGTTGGACACGAGATAAGGCCTCTAAAGCAAAAACGGGCGCGAGAGTATAAGCCTCTCGCGCCCGTTTTTATATGACCGCTCGACTCAGCGGACTTTACCTTCTGCCTGCATCAGCTCTTCCTTGCTGAAATCATCCACGTCGATCACCTTGCGTCGCGCAGCCTCGGCATTGCGCAAGGTTTGTGCCTCGGCTGGTTGCAGCACGCCGGCCTGCAGGGCCGCGTCGATGGCATGCTCGCCGGCAGCCGGCTTGACCTGGCCGCTTTTGAGCGCGCTGTGGAGTTTTTTCTGCAAGGGGTGGCTGGCACCGAGCAGGTCGTAGGCATGTTGCAGGGCGCCCACGGGATCTTCTGCTGATTGCGGGCGATAACAGCCGGCCAGCAATTCTTCCAGGGTCGGGTCGCCCTTGGCGCGGCCGATCACGGCTGCCACTTCGGCATCCAGCGCGTCGGACGGCCCGGTATGACGACGCCCGAGCGGGAACACAATCACTCGCAGCAGGCAGCCCAGCACCTTGTTCGGGAAGTTGCTCAGCAGCTCATCCAATGCGCGTTCCGATTCACCCAGGCTTTCTTCCATGGCCCAGGCAAACAGCGGCTCCAGATGGTCCGGCGAGTCCAGGTCGTGATAACGCTTGAGCGCCGCCGACGCCAGGTACATGTGGCTGAGCACATCACCCAGGCGGGCGGACAGGCGTTCGCGGCGCTTGAGCTCGCCACCCAGCAACATCATGCTCAGGTCAGCCAGCAGGGCAAACGCAGCCGCCTGGCGGTTCAGGGCACGGAAGTAGCCCTGGCTCAAACGGTTGCCCGGGGCTTTTTCGAAGTGCCCGAAGCCCAGGTTCAGCACCAGGGTGCTGGCGGCGTTGCTGACGGCGAAGCCGATGTGTTGCATCAGCAGGCCGTCGAATTCCTTCAACGCCTGGTCATGGTCTTCGCGGCCGGCCAGGGCCATTTCCTTGAGCACGAAGGGGTGGCAGCGAATCGCGCCCTGGCCGAAGATCATCAGGTTACGCGAGAGGATATTTGCGCCTTCCACGGTGATGAAGATCGGTGCGCCCTGCCAGTTGCGGCCCAGGTAGTTGTTGGGGCCCATGATGATGCCCTTGCCGCCGTGCACGTCCATGGCGTGGCTGATGCACTCACGGCCGCGTTCGGTCAGGTGGTACTTGAGGATCGCCGACAACACCGACGGCTTCTCGCCCAGGTCCACGGCGTTGGCGGTGAGCATGCGCGCGCTGTCCATCAGCCAGGCGTTGCCACCGATGCGTGCCAGGGCTTCCTGGATGCCTTCGAAGGCCGACAGCGGTACGTTGAACTGTTCGCGCACCTGGGCGTATTGGCCGGTCACCAGGCTGGTGAACTTGGCGGCGCCGGTGCCGACGGCGGGCAGCGAGATCGAACGGCCGACCGACAGGCAGTTCATCAGCATCATCCAGCCCTTGCCGAGCATTTCCTGGCCACCGATCAGGTATTCCAGGGGGATGAACACATCTTTGCCGGAGTTGGGGCCGTTCATGAAGGCAGCGCCAAGCGGCAGGTGACGACGGCCGATTTCCACGCCAGGGGTGTCGGTAGGAATCAACGCGAGGCTGATGCCCAGGTCTTCTTCTTCACCCAGCAGGTGGTCCGGGTCATGGGCCTTGAAGGCCAGGCCGAGCAAGGTCGCGACGGGACCGAGGGTGATGTAGCGCTTTTCCCAGTTCAGGCGCAGGCCGAGGGTTTCCTTGCCTTCCCATTCGCCTTTGCAGATCACGCCGGTGTCGGGCATGGCGCCCGCATCGGAGCCGGCCAGCGGGCCGGTGAGGGCGAAGCACGGGATGTCGTCGCCACGGGCCAGGCGCGGCAGGTAGTGATTACGTTGTTCGTCGGTGCCGTAGTGCAGCAGCAGTTCGGCGGGGCCGAGGGAGTTGGGGACCATCACGGTGGAGGCCAGGTCACCGCTGCGGGTCGCGAGCTTCATGGCAACCTGGGAGTGGGCATAGGCGGAAAAGCCCTTGCCACCGTACTCCTTGGGAATGATCAGGGCGAAGAAGCCATGGGTCTTGATGTGTTCCCAGGCTTGCGGCGGCAGGTCCATGGCCTGGCCGATTTCCCAGTCGCTGACCATGGCGCAGAGTTCTTCGGTGGGGCCGTCGATGAACGCCTGCTCTTCCTCGGTCAATTGCGCCTTGGGGTAGGCCAGCAATTTGTCCCAGTCCGGGCGGCCACTGAACAGCTCGCCGTCCCACCACACGGTACCGGCATCAATCGCATCGCGCTCGGTCTCGGACATCGGCGGCAGCACTTTCTGGAACCAGCTGAACAGCGGCTTGGTGAAGTATTGGCGGCGCAGGTCAGGCAGCAGCAAAGGCGCGGCCACCACGGCCAGGAGTACCCAGAAGATCAGCAGCAGCCAGCCCGGTGCGTGGCTCCAGGCGCCCATCGCCAGCAGGTAGACGGCGACCACGCCCAGGGCGGGCAGGGGGGCAGTTCGGCGGTGTGCCAGGTAGGCAATGCCGACCACCAGCACCAGTATCCACAACAACAGCATATGCAATCCTCCGTGAAACCAGGGGCGAAACCACCAGGGAGCTTAGTCGGCATCCGAACAAGCCGGGTGATCAGGGTGTAACAAGGTGTACTGGGCAACCCATCAGCCGGCGCCGGCATTTGGCCGAATCGTCGTTATCTCTCTGGCGGGCCTGGTGGTTAAACTCCAGGCTCCCCTCGGAGATCAAGCTCATGAATACGTACTTGAGTCCCAGCCGCTTCATCGATAGTGACCACCCTGTGGTGGTGGAGTTCGCCGAGAAACATCGCGGAACCCGCCCGGATTTAAGTGACCAGGCAGTCAGTCTTTACTACGCGGTGCGTGAGGCCATTCGCTACAACCCCTATACCTTCAGCCGTGACCCCAACACCTTGAGCGCCAGCTTCGCCCTGGCGGCCGGCGAAAGCTACTGTGTGCCCAAAGCTACGTTGCTCGCCGCTTGCGCGCGCCACTGCGGCATTCCCGCACGCATTGGCCTGGCGGACGTGCGCAACCACCTGTCCACACCGCGACTGCTCGCTCTGCTCAAAAGTGACGTGTTCGCCATGCACGGTTATACCGAGCTTTACCTGAACGGCCGCTGGGTCAAGGCCACTCCGGCGTTCAACCAGCAACTGTGCGAAGTGTTCGACGTGCCGCCGTTGGAATTCGATGGCCTGCACGACAGCGTGTTCCACGCGTTCAATCGCCAGGGCCAGCGTTCTATGGAGTACGTGGTGGACCACGGGCAATTTGCTGACGTGCCCGAAGCATTTTTCTTCGGGCATATCCGCCAGTGCTACCCGCACCTGTTTGGCGACGACGCGCCCACCTTGCTCGGCGATATGCAGGGCGATTTAAGCCGCGGCTGAACCGGCGTATGCTGCTGCGTTCATCAAGCCATGTTCATCAACGATAAGGCGCGGTCATGCTGAAGATCTGGGGGCGTAAAAATTCATCAAACGTCAGGAAAGCACTGTGGTGCGCCGAGGAACTCGGCCTGGACTATGAAGCAATTGATGCGGGCGGGGCTTTTGGTGTGGTCGATACCCCGCAATACCGGGCCATGAACCCCAATGGCCGGGTGCCGGTGATCGAAGATGGCGACTTTGTGCTGTGGGAATCCAACACCATCGTGCGTTACCTGTGCGCCAAGCAGGCATCGGACTTTTACCCCAGCGACCTGCAAGCCCGGGCCAACGCCGAAAAGTGGATGGACTGGACCACTTCCACGCTCGCCGATCCGTTCAAAGCGGTGTTCTGGGGCATCGTGCGCACCCCGGCTGACCAGCAAAACTGGGACAGCATCAATGCCGGGCGCCAAGCCTGTATCGACGCGCTCAAAACCGTCGAACAAGCCCTCGCCGAGCAACCCTACCTGTCCGGCCAGGCGTTCGGCATGGGCGATATTCCCTTGGGCTGCTTCATCTACGCCTGGTTCGAGATGCCCATCGAACGCCCTGCCATGCCCCATCTGGAGGCCTGGTACCAGCGCTTGCAACAGCGCCCGGCCTACCGCAAGGCGGTGATGACCGCGTTGACTTAATACACACTATTAATACGGGTGACTGTACTTGTGCGGCATGGGCACGCACCATGCTCGCACTGCATCGCAGGTTGAACTACCTGCGGTGTGCCTTCATCTATTCTTTCTATTCCCTTCTTTGGTGCGTACTTCCATATGAGTTCCGCTCTGTCCATCCGGCAGCTAACCAAAACCTACGGCAACGGTTTCCAGGCCCTGAGTGGTATCGATCTGGACGTTGCCGAAGGTGACTTCTTCGCCTTGCTCGGCCCCAACGGTGCCGGCAAATCCACCACCATCGGCATTCTCTCCACCCTGGTCAACAAGACCAGCGGCACGGTGAATATCTTCGGGCATGACCTGGACAAATCCCCGGCGGCGCTCAAGCGCTCCATTGGCGTGGTGCCCCAGGAATTCAATTTCAACCAGTTCGAAAAGACCTTCGACATTGTCGTGACCCAGGCCGGCTACTACGGCATTCCGGCGAAAGTCGCCAAGGAACGCGCCGAGCAGTACCTGACCCAACTGGGCCTGTGGGACAAGCGTGACGTACCTTCGCGCTCGCTGTCCGGTGGCATGAAGCGACGCCTGATGATCGCCCGCGCCCTGGTGCATGAGCCGCGCCTGTTGATCCTCGACGAACCTACCGCCGGCGTGGATATCGAGCTGCGCCGCTCGATGTGGACCTTCCTCACCGAACTGAACGAGAAGGGCATCACCATCATCCTCACCACCCACTACCTGGAAGAGGCTGAGCAGCTGTGCCGCAACATCGGCATCATCGACCACGGCACCATTGTCGAGAACACCAGCATGCGCAACCTGCTGGGCCAGTTGCATGTGGAAACCTTCCTGCTCGACCTGAAGAACAACCTGTCGGTGGCGCCCCAGTTGCTCGGCTACCCAAGCCGGCTGGTGGACAGCCACACCCTGGAGGTGCAGGTGGATAAAGCCATGGGCATCACTGCGCTGTTCACCCAGTTGGCGACTCAGAACATCGAAGTGCTGAGCCTGCGTAATAAAACCAATCGCCTGGAGGAGTTGTTCGTGTCCCTGGTGGAGAAAAATCTGGCGAAGGTGGCGGTATGAGTTCCGAACTGCAACCCAACCTTGTCGCGCTGCAAACCATTGTCTATCGCGAAGTGAAGCGCTTTACCCGGATCTGGCCGCAGACCCTGCTGCCACCGGCGATCACCATGGTCCTGTACTTTGTGATCTTCGGTAACCTGATCGGCCGGCAGATCGGCGACATGGGCGGCTTCACCTACATGGAATACATTGTGCCGGGCCTGATCATGATGTCGGTGATCACCAACTCTTACGGCAACGTGGTGTCGAGTTTCTTTGGCAGCAAGTTCCAGCGCTCCATTGAAGAGCTGATGGTCTCGCCGGTGTCACCGCACACCATCCTCATCGGCTACACCTTGGGCGGCGTGTTGCGTGGCCTGATGGTGGGAGTGATCGTGACGCTGCTGTCGCTGTTCTTTACCCACCTGCAGGTGCATCACCTGGGGGTCACCATTCTGGTGGTGGTGCTGACGGCGACGATCTTCTCGCTGCTGGGCTTTATCAACGCCGTGTTCGCACGCAACTTCGATGATATTTCCATCATCCCGACCTTCGTGCTCACGCCGCTGACCTACCTGGGCGGGGTGTTTTACTCCATCACCTTGCTGCCGCCGTTCTGGCAGACGGTGTCCCTGGCCAACCCGGTGTTGCACATGGTCAACGCCTTCCGCTACGGCATTCTGGGCGTGTCGGATATCAAGATCAGTGTGGCGATCACCTTTATGATCGTTGCGACCGTGGTGCTGTATATCGGTTGTGCGCGGTTGCTGGTGAGTGGGCGTGGGATGCGTACATGATGTGGGATTGGAAATAACAAAACGGCCTCATCAGAGGCCGTTTTTTATTGGATGCACACAGAACAAATGTGGGAGCTGGCTTGCCTGCGATGGTATCGACTTCGCTTGACGGGTGTACGGAGGTGTCTGCATCGCAGGCAAGCCAGCTCCCACATTCTGGTCGGCGCACGTGCCTTAGATTTTCAGTGCCAGCTCGATCAGGGCATGCAGTTCTTCTACCGCCAAAGGCTGGGCCGAAAACAGAATACGAAACACCGTCGGTGCGGCGAGCAGGTTGATCAGATGGTCAACGCTCGGTGGCTGTTCCTGCGGGTAGCGGTCAACAATCACCTGCAACTGCCCACTCAGGATGCTCACGCAATACCCTGGCGTCGGGCTGCTTTGCACGTCGCGCATCATGTTGCGGCCTACGTCCGAACTCATCTCATCCAGGTATTGCTCGGCCCAGGCTTGCAGGTCGCCATGCAGGCTGCCGGTGTTGGCCGGTTCGGTATCGGGGCGCATACGGGCCAGGGCGACGTCGGCGAGCAGTACTGACAGATCGCCCCAGCGCCGGTAAATGGTCGACGGCGTGACGCCTGCACATGCCGCAATCATCGGCACGGTGACGCTGGAACGCTCATGGGCCTCCAGCAATTCGCGCACCGCCCTGTGGACGGATTCTTGTACCCGGGCACTACGGCCCCCCGGGCGAAGGCCTTCTTTGATCGCCATGGGCAAGACCTTAACACAAAGAATTTGCTTTAAGCGCCAGCGAATAGCACACTGCATAAAAGCAAAATATTAGCTTTAGCGGAGCGTGCCCATGTCCAGTGTCATCTCTCAGCGGTCCAGCCTGGCGTTTCTAGTGATCATGGTGCTGACCTTTCTCGCCGCCTCCAGCGCGCCGACGCCGTTGTACCAGGTGTATCAAGACCACCTGCATTTTTCGGCGGCCATGCTCACGGCCATCTTTGGTGTCTATGCCGTGAGCCTGCTGGCGGCCCTGCTGACGGTGGGGTCGCTCTCGGATTACCTGGGGCGCAAGCCGGTGATCTTCGCCGCGCTGCTGCTCAATAGTGTGGCGATGCTGCTGTTTATCCACGCTGACAGCACCGCCTGCCTGCTGGCCGCCCGCGCGTTGCAGGGCTTCGCGACTGGCACTGCCACAGCGGTATTGAGTGCGACGCTGCTCGATACCGACCGCGTCCGCGGCCCGATGCTCAACAGCCTTGCACCGATGCTCGGCATGGCCAGTGGTGGCCTGGGTAGCGGGCTGCTGGTGGAGTTCGCGCCGTGGCCAACCCAATTGATCTATTACACCCTGCTGGGCTTGATGGTGTTGCAGGCTCTGTATGTGTGGCGCCTGCCTGAAACGGTCAGTCGCATACCCGGCGCCTTGAAGTCCCTGGCGCCAACCCTGCATGTGCCGCCGCAGGCGCGCCGCGCGTTGTGGCTGGCGATGCCATTGAATGTGGCCGTGTGGGCGCTGGGTGGGTTCTTTTCCTCGTTGGCACCGTCGTTGGTGCGTGTCGCCACCGGGTCGACCTCGCACTTGGTCGGCGGCGGGCTGGTGGCGGTGGTGACCTTGAGCGGCGCGGTGATGATCTACAGTCTGCGCAACTACGCGGCTGACAGGGTCATGAGCGTGTCGGCTGCACTGCTGGCCGTGGGCGTGGGGTTGCTGCTGGTTGCCGTAAACACCGCTAGCCTGTGGCTGTTCTTTGTCGCCAGTGTGATCGCAGGCCTGGGGTTCGGCGGCGGCTTCATGGGCAGTGTGCGCAGCATCGTGGGCCTGGCGTTGCCCCATGAGCGGGCGGGCCTGATGTCGGCATTCTATGTATTGAGCTACCTGGCGTTCTGCGTGCCGGCGTTGTTGGCGGGTAACCTGAGCCGCGTGTTTGGCCTGGTCGCGACCACGGACGGCTACGGTGCGGTGCTTATCTTGCTGTCTCTCGGGGCCCTTGGTGGGTTGTGGTGGCGGGACTCGGCGCCAGCAAGGGCGAGGGCATGATCGTGGTTGATATAGATGAAACAGATAACAGTTAGAGATATTACCCGTTATATAGATATTCGATCAGGTTCTATCATGGCCTCAACCTCAAATGAGGAAGAGGATTAACCCATGACCTGCTCGACCACTCACCGCTACAAACCCTTCAGTCACCTGGCCCGTCCCCGGGAAGTGATTCGCCAGTTCACCCCGAACTGGTTTGCCGCGACCATGGGCACCGGTGTGCTGGCCCTGGCCTTGGCCCAGCTGCCAGTCAACCTGCCCGGCTTGCATGTCGTCGCCGAGGGCCTGTGGCTGTTCACCATCGGCTTGTTTGTGCTGTTCAGCGTGCTGTATGCCGCCCGCTGGGTGATGTTTTTCCACGAGGCGCGACGCATCTTCGGGCACTCAACGGTCTCGATGTTCTTCGGCACCATCCCCATGGGGCTGGCGACCATTCTCAACGGCTTGCTGCTGTTCGGCCTGCCGCGCTGGGGCGGTGATGTGATCCCGTTGGCCGAGGCCTTGTGGTGGCTGGACGTCGCCATGTCCCTGGCCTGCGGCGTACTGATCCCGTTCATGATGTTCACCCGCCAGGAGCACAGCATCGACCAGATGACCGCCGTCTGGCTGTTGCCTGTGGTGGCGGCCGAAGTGGCGGCGGCCAGCGGCGGCTTGCTCGCGCCGCACTTGGCCGATGCCCATTCGCAACTGGTGATGTTGGTGACCAGCTACGTGCTGTGGGCGTTTTCCCTGCCGGTAGCGTTCAGCATCCTGACCATCCTGATGCTGCGCATGGCCTTGCATAAGTTGCCTCACGCCAATATGGCAGCGTCGAGCTGGTTGGCCCTAGGCCCGATCGGTACCGGTGCCCTGGGCATGTTGCTGCTCGGTACGGATGCCCCCGCGATCTTTGCCGCCAATGGCCTGGCCAGTGTCGGTGAAATGGCCCACGGCCTGGGCCTGATTGCGGGCATCACCCTGTGGGGCTTCGGCTTGTGGTGGATGTTGATTGCGGTGTTGATCACCCTGCGTTACCTGCGCGCCGGTATCCCGTTCAACCTGGGCTGGTGGGGCTTCACCTTCCCATTGGGGGTTTACGCCTTGGCCACGCTTAAATTGGCGAGCCTGTTACAGCTGGCGTTTTTCAGTGTGTTTGGCAGTGTGCTGGTGGTTGCGCTGGCGCTGATGTGGCTGATCGTGGCCAAGCGCACCGTGCAGGGTGCTTATAAAGGCGAGCTTTTTGTTTCGCCTTGTATTGCCGGGCTAGCGAATAAGTAAGCAGGATTAGGTAAAGTCGTGGCCTGATAAATAAAGGCCACGCAGGAACACGGACGACGATGAGCCATCCTTCCCAATTCACCTTGCTGCGCACGCGGCGCTTCTTGCCGTTTTTCATCACCCAGTTGCTGGGCGCGTTCAACGACAACATCTTCAAGCAGTCGCTGATCCTGGCCATCCTTTACAAGCTCACCATCGAGGGCGACCGCTCCATCTGGGTCAACCTGTGTGCTTTGTTGTTTATCCTGCCGTTCTTCCTGTTCTCGGCGTTGGCCGGGCAGTTTGGCGAGAAATTCAACAAGGACGCGTTGATCCGCGCGATCAAGATCGGCGAGATCCTGATCATGGCGGTGGGCGCGGCAGGCTTTCTGACCAATCATCTTGAACTGATGCTGCTGGCGCTGTTTGCCATGGGCACGCACTCGGCGCTGTTCGGCCCGGTGAAGTACTCGATCATGCCCCAGGCATTGCACGACGATGAGTTGGTCGGCGGTAACGGCCTGGTGGAGATGGGCACGTTCCTGGCAATTTTGGCCGGCACCATCGGTGCCGGGATCATGATGTCTTCCACCCATTACGCGCCGGTGGTGGCGGTGGCGATTGTGGCCGTGGCGGTGCTGGGCTACCTGGCCAGCCGCAGCATCCCCTGCGCAGCGGCTTCGACACCGCAGCTGCGCCTGGACTGGAATATCTTCACTCAGTCGTGGGCGACGTTGCGCATGGGCCTGGGGCAGACGCCGGCGGTGTCGCGCTCGATTGTCGGCAACTCATGGTTCTGGTTTGTCGGCGCGATCTACCTCACGCAAATCCCTGCCTATGCCAAGGAATGGTTGTACGGCGACGAAACCGTGGTGACCTTGATCCTCACGGTGTTCTCGGTGGGCATCGCCCTGGGCTCGATGCTGTGCGAAAAGCTCTCCGGGCGTAAGGTGGAAATCGGCCTGGTGCCGTTTGGCTCATTTGGCCTGACCGTGTTCGGCCTGCTGCTGTGGTGGCACTCCGGCGGCTTCCCGCAGAACGTGCAAGCCAACGATTGGCTCGCGGTGCTCAGCTACGGCCAGGCGTGGTGGGTGCTGCTCGATATCCTCGGCCTGGGTGTGTTCGGCGGCTTTTACATCGTGCCGCTGTATGCGCTGATCCAGTCGCGTACCGCCGAGAACGAACGGGCACGGGTGATCGCGGCGAACAACATTCTCAATGCACTGTTCATGGTGGTCTCGGCCATCGTGTCCATTCTGCTGTTGAGCGTGGCCAAGCTGTCGATCCCCGAGTTGTTCCTGGTGGTGTCGCTGCTCAACATCGCGGTTAACACTTACATCTTTAAAATCGTCCCCGAGTTCACCATGCGCTTCATGATCTGGCTGCTCAGCCATTCCATGTACCGCGTGGAGCATCGCAACCTGCAAGCCATCCCGGATGAAGGCGCGGCGTTGCTGGTGTGCAACCATGTGTCGTTTGTCGATGCGCTGTTGATTGGCGGCGCAGTACGTCGGCCGATTCGCTTTGTCATGTACTACAAGATCTACCGCTTACCGGTGCTCAATTTTATCTTCCGCACCGCCGGGGCTATTCCGATTGCCGGGCGCCATGAAGACATTCAGATCTACGAACAGGCGTTCGCGCGCATTGCCCAGTACCTCAAGGATGGCGAGTTGGTGTGCATCTTCCCGGAAGGCAAGCTGACAGCTGATGGCGAGATGAATGAGTTTCGCGGTGGGGTGACGCGCATCCTGGAGGAGACGCCGGTGCCGGTGATCCCGATGGCATTGCAGGGGTTGTGGGGGAGTTTCTTCAGCCGTGATCCGAACAAGGGTGTGTTTCATCGGATCTGGTCGCGGGTGGTGTTGGTGGCGGGCGAGCCGGTGGCTGTGGAGGCGGCAACGCCTGAGCAGTTGCACGCTGTGGTGGGCGGTTTGCGGGGGAGTGCCAGGTAGTTTTTTGTTGTTTATCAGGGCCTCATCGCAGCATAGGTATCTACATAACTCTGTTAGCTCAACGGTAACCACGATGCGAAGCGAGCCGCTCTTGATCTTGATCTGCTTTTGATCTTAGGCGCCCCGTTAAACCACGCTGGCCGGAATTCGACAGGGATTTGGGGGGTAAACCGGCAGGGATGCCGGTTTAGCCGCCCCGCGCCATGGATGGCGCGTGGCGGCGGCCCCCCAAATCACTGGCGGATTACGGGCACACCGAGCCTAAGCGAGGTGCCGAGTGGTGGGGCAAGAGCGCTTTGCTTACTTTTGTCTGGGCCGGCATTCCGGCTTTTCGAAAGTGAGCCGCCGTCAGGGCGGAACCCTAAGTGGCCGTTACCGCAGGAATGGATATGTACACGGTCCAACTGTGTTGACTGTCAGGCCGTCTTCGCAGGCAAGCCAGCTCCCACATTGGATCGCGGGGCATCAGTTATATCTGTGTCGGCTGCCAGGCCGTCACGGGAGCAAGCTCCCTCGCCACAGATTTAGCGTCGTGCCGAAGTTGTGTAGATACCTATGCTCATCGCAGGCAAGCCAGCTCCCACCTATTGAATTGTGAATACAGTCAAATGTGGGAGCTGGCTTGCCTGCGATAGCGATAGTGGCTTAAGTCGAGATCTTGAGCCCAATCAGCCCGCAAATAATCAATGCCACACTGGCCAACCGAAACAGCGCCATGGATTCCCCAAACAGGATAATCCCGGCAATCACGGTGCCCACGGCCCCCACGCCGGTCCAGATGGCATAGGCGGTGCCAAGCGGCAGTTCCTTCATGGCCAGCCCCAACAACCCAAGGCTGACAGCCATGGCGGCAATCGTCAGGACGGTGGGCAGCGGCTTGCTGAACCCGTCGGTGTACTTCAGGCCGACGGCCCAGCCCACTTCAAACAACCCGGCAAAAAACAGAATGATCCAGGACATGATGACCTCGCTTCTATCAAAGTGGGGTCGTCCCCGGGTGAGCGCTTGATAGCGTCGCGAGGTCGTCCCCGCGAAGTTCGGTAGAGTGCCGAAATTGGACCAGGCGATCAAGTTACGGCGTGGTTTCCAGGGCGCGGCGGTCTTCCTTTTCGCTCATGCGGCGGAAATAGGTCGACAGCAATGCGCCGGAAATATTGTGCCAGACGCTGAACAACGCACTGGGTACTGCCGCCAGCGGCGAAAAGTGCGCACTGGCCAAGGCGGCGCCCAGCTCGGAGTTCTGCATGCCCACTTCCAGGGCCAGCGACTTGCGTTGCGCCAAGGGCAACTTGAACAGGCGCCCGGTGAAGTAGCCCAGCAGGTAACCGAAGCTGTTGTGCAGCATCACCACGGCCATGATCAGCAGGCCCGACTCGGCAATCTTGCCCTGGCTTGCGGCAACCACGGCCGCGACGATGATCACAATGCTGACCACCGACACCAGTGGCAGCACGTCCACCGCATGCCTTACCCGATCACCGAGCAAGCGCTGCGCGACCACGCCCAGTACGATGGGCAGCAGCACCACTTGCAGGATCGACCAGAACAGCTCCATGAACGATACCGGCAGCCAGGCCGAGGCCAGCAGCCAGATCAATGCCGGTGTGAGCAGCGGAGCGAGGAGGGTGGTGACCGCGGCAATCGCCACCGATAACGCCAGGTCACCCCGGGCCAGCCAGGTCATGACGTTGGACGACGTGCCACTTGGGCAACAGCCGACCAGGATCACGCCAACGGCAATTTCCGCCGGCAAATGGAATGCCTGGCACAGCAACCATGCCACGCCCGGCATGATCACGAAATGCGCGACCACGCCCAAGGCCACGCGCCACGGGTGGCGAGCGACTTCGGCGAAGTCTTCCTGTTTCAAGGTCAACCCCATGCCGAACATCACAAGGCCCAGCAGTGGGACGATGGCGCTTTTCAGGCCGATGAACCAGCTGGGTTGGAGAAAGGCGACGACAGCGAAGATCAGCACCCAGTAGGCAAAGGTGTTGCCGACAAAGCGGCTCAAGGCGGCGAGTGCACGCATGGGGATGTCCTTTTTTATTCGATTTCCGAGTTGTCGATGCAATCAAATGTGGGAGCTGGCTTGCCTGCGATAGCGGAGTGTCAGTCGGCACTACTCTGGCTGACACTCCGTTATCGCAGGCAAGCCAGCTCCCACACTGACTGTGCCCGCATTGGATCGGTGTTGCTTAGATGCCCTGTGGTGTCTCTTCGCCGCCCAGTGCCTCGACCAACGCCGGCAGGAAATCGCCGAAGGTCAGCATCATCAAGGTAAAGCTGGCATCCAGTTGGCCCAGGGCTTCGTCGCCGCCGTCCTGTTCCGCCTGGTCTTGCAGCAGGTCTTCGAACTTCAGGCGCTTGACGGTCATTTTGTCGTCGAGCATGAAGGACAACTTGTCCTGCCACGCCAGGGACAGTTGGGTCACGACCTTGCCGGTGGTCAGGTGCAGTTGGATCTCTTCGCTGGTCAGGTCCTGGCGCTTGCAACGCACGATGCCGCCGTCTTCGTGGGTGTCGCGCAGTTCGCATTCGTCGAGGACGAAGAAGTCATCGGCCGGTTTCTGGGTGGTGACCCAGTCGGTCATGATTGCAGTCGGGGCGGTTTTTACCGTCAGCGGGCGGACCGGCAGGGTGCCGATCACTTCGCGCAGGGTCGACAGCAGGTCTTCGGCGCGCTTGGGGCTGGCCGAGTTGACCAGGATCAGACCCTGTTTCGGCGCGATCGCAGCGAAGGTCGACGAGCGACGGATAAAGGCGCGCGGCAGGAAGGCCTGGATGATTTCATCCTTGATCTGGTCGCGCTCCTTCTTATAGACCTTGCGCATCTGCTCGGCTTCGATTTCTTCGACTTTCTCTTTAAGTGCGTCACGCACCACGCTACCCGGCAGGATGCGTTCTTCCTTGCGCGCAGCAATCAGCAAAAAATCTCCGCTGACGTGAACCAGGGGAGCGTCTTCACCTTTACCAAAAGGCGCGACGAAACCGTAAGTGGTCAACTCCTGGCTTGCACAAGGGCGCGCCAGCTTGGTGGCCATGGCCGCTTCCAACGCCTCGGCATCAACAGGCAGATCTTGGGTCAGGCGATAGATAAGCAGGTTCTTGAACCACATGGGGTGAGTCTCTCCTCTATACAAAGGGGGGCATTATTCTCTTGATCACGCCGCAGGCCAACCCTGCCTAAGCCATTGGAAGGGCTGAAAAAAAAGATTTAAGAAAGTGCTTGCCAGACTTGGGGTCGCTCCGTAGAATGCGCGCCACACCGAAACGAAGGGTGATTAGCTCAGCTGGGAGAGCATCTGCCTTACAAGCAGAGGGTCGGCGGTTCGATCCCGTCATCACCCACCATTCGCTTCAAGTGTTACGCGCAGCGGTAGTTCAGTC
>NZ_JAENSV010000042.1:0-40434 GCF_016613265.1 Pseudomonas sp. MF6751 | reverse complement strand
CTTGAGGCCTTTTTGTAATGGGCAGATCGCGAGCTGATCCAATGTTGGCCAGAAGCTGTTTGGAGCTTCCTCGGATAGGCCTGATACATAGATGCAACCGGGTACCAATGTTTGAAAAGCGGGTTGAAAGTGGGGGCGAGTCCATACATAGGAGCGAGCTTGCTCGCGAAGAACTGCTGGGCGCCGCGTTCATTCAAAATGGCCGCGGCGTTCTTGCGTTTTTCGCGAGCAAGCTCGCGCCTACAGGTGGCGGGTCAGTCGTCGAACCCAACCTGTTCGTGAATCTCATCCACCTTGAGTTCCAACCGATACGCCACCGCAATAAACAACGCCTGGCACAGGCACAGCGTGGCGCTCAGCGAGCGGAAAGCAAACGAGGAACCTTCATTGACCAACAGCACCGCATTCGCCCGCTTGGCCAGGGGCGACAGGTTGCTGTCGGTGATGATCAGGGTCTTGGCCTGGTGATGCTGCGCGATGCGCAGGCAGTGCTGGGTCTCTTTGCCGTAGGGCGTGAAGCTGATGGCTATCACCAGGTCATTGGCGCGCACGCTGCGCATCTGCTCGCGATAACTGCCGCCTAGCCCCGAGATCAGGTGGATGCGCTTGTTGGTGTGCTGCAGGTTGTAGACCAGGTAGTCGGCCACCGCAAAGGAGCGGCGCACGCCGACCACGTAGATGTTGTCGGCATTGACCACCAGGTCCACGGCTTTCTCGAAGACAGCGTCGTCCAACTCCAGCCCCAAGCGTTCGATGCCCGACAGGGTGGCGTTGACGCACTCGCGCGCCAGGTCGCCGCCGCTGGCCTTCTGGGACTTGTTGGCGATCATGCTGCGGATGCGCTGCTGGTAGTTCTGCACCGGCGTGGTCTTGTGCGTATACGCCTCGCGAAACAGCGCCTGCATCTCACTGAACCCGCTGAAACCGAAGCGCTGGGAAAACCGCACGATGGCCGAAGGGTGCACTTCGCATTCCCGGGCGATGTCGCTGATCCGGTCGACCATGATCCGGTCGCTCTGCTGGCTCATGTAGCTGGCGATACGCTTGAGCTGGCGCGGCAGGCTCTCGTATTCGTCGGTGATCAGCTGCAACAGGCGTTCGGCATTGATCGGAGGGCTGGCGATAGTTTCTTCCAGGGTAGTCTCGGGATCGGTGCGGGACATGGGCAATCCTTCTGGCGTGTTCGTCTGATGCGCTGATAGGTGGCGCAAGTCTACAGGGTAGGCGCAAAAAAATACCCCGGCATCACGGCCCGCGTGGCCTGCTGAAACGATGCATGGGCGCTGGCGTGCCACTATCCTGAGGTATTGGAAAAAATATTCCACTAAAAATAATTATGGAATAAATATTGATTGCTGCCAGCGGACGTTCTAGTCTGCTCCCACCAAGAGCGTTTGCCGTCGCCACGGCGGCACAACGCAGGCTGATAAAAATAACAGGAGCCAGCATGGGCCAGACTCGTTTTGCCAGTGGGCGTCAATTGGATCTGATTTGCCTCGGGCGCCTGGGCGTCGATCTTTATGCGCAGCAAGTCGGTGCGCGGCTTGAGGATGTGACCAGCTTCGCCAAGTATCTGGGCGGTTCTTCCGCCAATATCGCTTTCGGCACGGCCAGGCTTGGGCTCAAGTCGGCGATGCTGAGCCGGGTGGGTGATGACCACATGGGCCGTTTCCTGGTGGAATCCCTGGCCCGCGAAGGCTGTGATGTCAGCGGCATCAAGGTCGACCCGGAGCGCCTCACCGCCCTGGTGTTGCTGGGCCTCAAGGACCGCGAAACCTTCCCCCTGGTGTTCTACCGCGAAAACTGCGCCGACATGGCCCTGCGCGCCGAAGACATTAGCGAAGCCTTCATTGCCTCCAGCAAAGCGCTATTGATCACCGGTACGCATTTCTCCACCGACGGCGTTTACAAGGCCAGTCTGCAGGCCCTGGATTATGCGGCCAAGCACAACGTCAAGCGCGTGCTGGACATCGATTATCGCCCCGTATTGTGGGGCCTGGCGGGCAAGGCGGATGGCGAAACCCGTTTCGTCGCCGACCAGAATGTGAGCCAACATGTGCAGAAGATCCTGCCGCGTTTCGACCTGATCGTCGGCACCGAGGAGGAGTTCCTGATTGCCGGCGGCAGTGAAGACCTGCTCACCGCCCTGCGCACCGTGCGTGAACTGACCCCGGCCACTCTGGTGGTCAAGCTCGGCCCCCAGGGCTGCACGGTGATTCACGGCGCAATTCCGGCGCGCCTGGAAGACGGGGCCATCTATCCTGGCGTGCGGGTTGAAGTGCTCAACGTGTTGGGCGCAGGCGATGCTTTTATGTCGGGCTTTCTCAGCGGCTGGATCAATGACGCCAGCGATGAGCGTTGCAGCCAGTTGGCCAATGCCTGTGGCGGCCTGGTGGTATCGCGCCACGCCTGTGCGCCAGCGATGCCGACCCCCGCCGAACTCGATTACCTGTTCAACAGCCCCGTGCCCATCACCCGGCCGGACCAGGACGTGACCCTGCAACGCCTGCACCGTGTCACGGTGCCGCGCAAAGCCTGGAAGCAACTGTTCATCTTTGCCTTCGACCACCGCTGGCAATTGGTGGAGCTGGCGCAAAAAGGTGGCCAGGCCCCTGAGCGTATCAGCGACATCAAGCAGTTGTTTATCCAGGCCATCGAACGCGTGGAGCGAAAACTCAGCGAGCAGGGCGTCGAGGCGGATGTGGGCCTGCTCGCCGACCAACGCTTCGGCCAGGATGCACTCAACGCCGCCAGCGGTCGCGGCTGGTGGATCGCTCGCCCGGTGGAAGTGCAGAACTCGCGGCCCCTGGCGTTCGAGCACGGGCGTTCGATCGGCAGCAACCTGATTGCCTGGCCCCAGGAACAGATCATCAAGTGCCTGGTGCAGTTTCACCCCGATGACGAGCCGATGCTGCGCCTTGAACAGGAAGCGCAACTCAAGGCGGTGTACGAGGCGTCGTTGGTCAGTGGCCACGAACTGCTGCTGGAAGTCATCCCGCCCAAGGATCACCCTTCCACCTACCCGGACGTGCTCTACCGCAGCCTCAAGCGCCTGTACAACCTGGGCATTTACCCGGCCTGGTGGAAGATCGAAACCCAGTCGGCCGCAGACTGGAAAAAGCTCGACGAACTGATCCAGGAACGCGACCCCTACTGCCGTGGCGTGGTGTTGCTGGGCCTGAATGCTTCCCCCGAGTTTCTCGCCGATGGCTTCAAGCAAGCCAGCCAGAGCAGCACCTGCCGTGGGTTTGCCGTGGGCCGCACGATCTTCCACGAGCCGAGCCGGGCGTGGATGGCGGGGGAGATTGATGATGAAACGCTGATCCTGCAGGTGCAGGCGACCTTCGAACAGCTCATCAATGCCTGGCTCAGCGCCCGACGGTAAATACGATCAAATGTGGGAGCTGGCTTGCCTGCGATAGCAACCTGTCAGTTGCAAATGTACTGCCTGACACACTGCTATCGCAGGCAAGCCAGCTCCCACACAAAGCAGATCCCAGTGAATTCTGAAGATAAAAACAAAAGGTGCAGCCATGCCCGCAATCCGAATTGGCATCAACCCGATCTCCTGGAGCAACGACGACCTCCCGGCCCTCGGCGGTGAGACCCCGCTGAGCACGGCCCTGAGCGAAGGCAAGGACATCGGCTACGAAGGTTTTGAGCTCAACGGCAAATTCCCCAAGGATGCCAAGGGCGTCGCTGACGTGCTGCGTCCTTATGACCTGGCGCTGGTGTCCGGTTGGTACTCCAGCCGTCTGGCCCGTCGTTCGGGGGCTGAAGAAATCGAGGCGATTGCCGCCCATGTCGAACTGCTCAAACACAACGGCGCCTCGGTACTGGTATACGGCGAAGTGGCCGACTCGATCCAGGGCTCGCGCATCCGCCTGATCGAGCGTCCGCGTTTTCACAGTGAACAGGCCTGGCAGGCTTACGCCGACAAGCTTACCGAGCTGGCGCGCTTCACCTTGTCCCAGGGCGTGCGCCTGGCCTATCACCACCATATGGGCGCGTACGTCGAATCCCCCGAGGACATCGATCAGTTGATGAAACGCACGGGCCCGGAAGTCGGCTTGCTGTTCGATTCGGGCCACTGCTACATGGGCGGCGGCGAACCCATCGAGGTGCTGCGCAAGCATATCGACCGCGTCTGCCATGTGCATTTCAAGGATGTACGCAAACCCTTGGTGCAACTGGCGCGTAACCAGATGTGGAGCTTCCCGGACTGCATTGTCAACGGCACTTTTACCGTGCCCGGCGATGGTGATATCGACTTCGCACCGTTGCTGGATGTGTTGCTCGCGGCGAACTACAAGGGCTGGCTGGTGGTGGAAGCCGAGCAGGACCCGGCCGTGGCGCCCAGCTATATCTACGCGAAGAAGGGTTACGACACCCTGCGTGCGCTTCTCAACCAGAGGACTTGAGTGATGAGCTTGTTGGTCAAAAGCAGCAAACGCGGGCAAACCATGGTTGCCCTGGAGGCGGGTCGCCTGGAGTACGTAGGCTTTGCCGCCTATCGCCTGAGCCTGGGCGAAACCCTGCCGGTCAGTGCGGGCGATCAGGAACTGTGCCTGGTGCTGCTCAGCGGTCGAGTGAATATTGAAGGCGAAGGCTTCAATTGGCAGAACCTGGGGGATCGCCAGTCGGTGTTCGAAGACAAGTCACCGTTCGCCGCCTATTTGCCGCCGGGCACTGACGCCCGAGTCACGGCCCTGAGCGATGTGCAGATTGCCGTCTGCGCAGCGCCGGGTGCTACGGGTTTTGCCCCGCGCTTGATCCGCCCCGAGCAGTGCAAGCGCAGTGTGCGCGGCAAAGGCGCCAACACTCGCTATGTGTGCGACATCCTGCCCGACAGCGAGCCGGCCCATTCGCTGCTGGTGGTGGAAGTGCGCACGCCGTCGGGGCATTCCTCCAGCTACCCACCGCACAAGCACGACACCGACGACCTGCCGCACCAGAGCTTTCTGGAAGAGACCTACTACCACCAGGTCAACCCGCCTCAGGGCTTCGTGTTCCAGCGCGTGTACACCGACGATCGCAGCATCGACCAGGCCATGGCCGTGGAAAACAGTGACCTGGTGGTGGTGCCCAAGGGCTATCACCCGGTCAGCGTGCCGTACGGCTACGAGTCTTATTACCTGAACGTGATGGCCGGCCCCAAGCGTGCATGGCATTTTCATAACGACCCGCAGCACAGCTGGCTGCTGGACCTGTAAACGGTGTTGGACGGAGAACAACAACAATGAAGTCGCCGCTACGTTTTGCCCTTAACCGCATGGTCGCCCCCAACCTGTCCCTGCCGGATTTCATCCAGTTGGCGGCGGCTCTCAACTGCGAGGCCATTGAGATCCGCAACGACCTCAAGAACCGTGAAATCGAATACGGCACACCCGCCAGCCGCGTGCGTGAGTTGTGTGCAGCGCAGGGCATCAAGGTGCTGTCGATCAACGCGCTGTACCCCTTTGATGTGTGGAACGACGAACGCCGTGCCCAGGCAATCGAACTGGCCACCTACGCTCGTGAGTGCGGGGCCCAGGGTCTGGTGATGTGCCCGTTCAATCAGCCTGGCGATATGCGCAACGACGCGCAGCGCGCGGCTGGTTTGCGCACGGCGTTGAGCGAGCTGGCGTTGATCCTGCGCGAGTATGGGATTCTGGGTTTCATCGAACCCCTGGGCTTTACCATATCCGCCCTGCGCCGCAAGCGCGTGGCAGTGGATGCAATCAAGGCCATCGGTGGCCTGGATGTGTTTCGTGTGGTGCACGACACCTTTCACCATCACCTGGCCGGCGAGCATGAGTTCTTCCCGGAACTGACCGGGCTGGTGCACATCTCCGGGGTGGAAGACCACGATGCGCCGTTGGACTCGATCCGCGACGGCCACCGCGTGCTGGTGGGCGAGGACGATATCCTCGGGAACGCGGCGCAGATCGACACCTTGCTGAGCACCGGCTACAGCGGCTATTTGTCGTTCGAACCGTTTGCCGAAAGCGTGCACGGGTTGGCGGATATCCGGCAGGCGTTGGGCAGCAGCATGGCGTATTTGCAAAAGCCCTTGCCATAACGCGATCAAAAATGTGTGAGCTGGCTTGCCTGCGATAGCGGTGTGTCAGGCAATACCTGTGCAACTGATAGACCGCTATCGCAGGCAAGCCAGCTCCCACCGTGGATCGGTGTTGAACATTCCAATTGCATTCATAGGTGCAAGTGATGACCACAACAAGATTGACCATGGCCCAGGCCCTCGTGAAGTTCCTGGATAACCAGTACATCGAAGTCGACGGCGTACAGAGCAAGTTTGTCGCCGGGGTGTTCACTATTTTCGGGCATGGCAATGTGTTGGGCCTTGGCCAGGCCCTGGAGCAGGACAGCGGCGACCTGGTGGTGCATCAGGGCCGCAATGAGCAAGGCATGGCCCACGCCGCCATCGGGTTCGCCAAGCAGCACCTGCGCCGCAAGATTTATGCGTGTACGGCCTCGGTCGGGCCGGGCGCGGCGAATATGCTCACCGCCGCAGCCACCGCCACCGCCAACCGCATCCCGTTGCTGTTGCTGCCCGGCGATGTCTATGCCAGCCGCCAGCCCGACCCGGTATTGCAGCAGATCGAGCAGTTCCACGACCTGAGCATCAGCACCAACGACGCCTTCCGCTCAGTGAGCAAATACTGGGACCGCATCAACCGCCCCGAGCAACTGATGACCGCGGCGATCCATGCCATGCGCGTGCTGACCGACCCGGCTGAAACCGGCGCGGTGACCCTGGCCTTGCCCCAGGATGTACAAGCCGAAGCCTGGGACTACCCCGACTATTTTCTGCAAAAACGCGTGCACCGCATCGACCGACGCCCGGCCACCAGCGCCATGATCGGCGACGCGCTGGCTGCGTTTCGCGGCAAGCGCAAGCCGCTGATCATTTGCGGCGGCGGGGTCAAATACTCCGGCGCCAACCAGGCCCTGCAAGCCTTTGCCGAGCGTTTCGATATTCCTTTCGCGGAAACCCAGGCGGGCAAGAGCGCCGTGGTGTCCAGTCATCCGCTGAACGTCGGCGGCATCGGCGAAACCGGCTGCCTGGCGGCTAACCTGCTGGCGCCTGAGGCGGACTTGATCATCGGTGTCGGCACCCGTTATACCGACTTCACCACCTCGTCAAAATCGCTGTTCAAGCACCCCGAGGTGAAGTTTCTCAACCTCAATATCAGCCCCTGCGATGCGTTGAAGCTGGACGGTGTGCAAGTGCTGGCCGATGCAAAAGTCGCCCTTGAAGCACTGGAAGATGCTCTGGGCGATTACCGTTCGGGCTGGGGCGAGCAGATCGCCGACGCCAAGGCGCAACTCGACGCCGAAGTCGACCGCGTGCATCAGGTGCACTACCAGGGCGATGAGTTTGTCCCCGAAGTCGACGACCACCTGGACCGTGCCGTGCTGCGGGAATTCATCGAGCTGACCGGTTCGTGCCTGACCCAGAGCGCTGTGCTTGGCGTGCTCAATGCTCGCCTGGCCGATGACGCAATCATCGTGGCCGCCGCCGGCAGCCTGCCCGGTGATTTGCAGCGTGCCTGGCGCAGCAAGGGCATCAACACCTACCACGTCGAGTATGGCTATTCATGCATGGGCTACGAGATCAATGCCGCCCTGGGCGTGAAGCTGGCCGAGCCGAGCAAGGAGGTGTACGCCCTGGTCGGCGATGGCTCCTACATGATGCTGCACTCGGAGCTGGCCACTTCGATCCAGGAGCGCCGCAAGATCAACGTGGTGCTGTTGGACAACATGGCGTTCGGTTGCATCAACAACCTGCAGATTGGCAATGGCATGGACAGCTTCGGCACCGAGTTCCGCTACCGCAACCCCGAGAGCGGCAAGCTCGACGGTGGCCTGGTGCCGGTGGACTTCGCCATGAGCGCAGCGGCCTACGGTTGCAAGACCTACAAGGTCAGCACGCTGGAACAGCTGGAAGCGGCGTTGGCCGATGCCCGCACGCAAAGCGTCTCCACGCTGATCGATATCAAGGTGCTGCCCAAGACCATGGTCCACGGCTACCTGTCGTGGTGGCGTGTGGGTGTGGCGCAAGTGTCCACCAGTGAACGTACGAATGCAGCGGCCAAAAAACTCAATGAACACCTGGCCAAGGCCCGGCAGTACTAATAACAAGAGGAGTGTTTGCATGTCTTTGAAACTTGGAGTGATTGGTACGGGCGCCATTGGCCGGGACCATATTCGTCGTTGCAGCCAGGCCTTGCTCAACAGCCAGGTGGTGGCCGTCACCGACATCAACCTTGAGCAGGCGGCCCAGGTGGTGGCGGACTTGAAGCTGGACGCCGAGGTGTACCCGGACGGCCATGCGTTGATCAACGCGCCAGAGGTCGAAGCGGTACTGGTGACGTCCTGGGGGCCGAGCCACGAAGAATTTGTGCTGGCCGCGATTGCCGCCGGCAAACCGGTGTTCTGTGAAAAACCCCTGGCGGTGACGGCCGAGGGCTGTCGCAACATTGTCGAGGCCGAAGTGGCACACGGTAAGCGCCTGGTCCAGGTGGGTTTCATGCGCCCGTACGACCAAGGCTATCGTGCCCTCAAGGCGGTGATCGACAGCGGCCAGATCGGCGAGCCGTTAATGCTGCACTGCGCGCACCGTAACCCTACGGTGGGCGAGAACTACAACACCGGCATGGCGATCACCGACACCCTGATCCATGAGTTGGACGTGCTGCGTTGGCTGCTCAATGACGACTACGTGTCCGTGCAGGTGGTGTTCCCGCGCAAGACCAGCAAGGCGCTGGCGCACCTGCGCGACCCGCAGATCGTGCTGCTGGAAACTGCCAAAGGCACGCGTATCGACGTGGAAGTGTTTGTGAACTGCCAATACGGCTACGACATCCAGTGTGAAGTGGTGGGGGAGAGCGGTATCGCCAGGTTGCCGGAGCCATCTCAGGTGCAACTGCGCAGCGACGCGAAGCTGTCCAACGCGATCCTGATGGATTGGAAGGATAGGTTTATCGGTGCCTATGACGTGGAATTGCAGGCGTTTATCGACAGCGTGCTGGCCGGGCAGGTTGGCGGGCCGTCGGCCTGGGATGGGTTTGCGGCGGCGGTGGCGGCGGATGCGTGTATTGAAGCCCAGGGCAATGGGCAGATTGTGAAAGTCAGCCTGCCGGATCGCCCGCGCTTCTACGGCTAACTCACTGCAGAAAAGTGGTTGACACTGTGGGAGCTGGCTTGCCTGCGATAGCGGTCTATCAGTGACAGATTGATTGCCTGACTCACTGCTATCGCAGGCAAGCCAGCTCCCACAGTTGATTGGGTTTCCAAATCAATTCTGGAGTTGAGCATGCGAATCGGACTAGTGGGCTACGGCCACGGCGGACGCTTTTTTCATGCGCCGTTGATCGCCACCCTGCCTGGCGCCACCTTTGTCGGCGTGGTGACGCGTTCACCCGAACGTCGCCAGCAACTGAGTACTGACCTTCCGGGTGTCAAAGCCTTCGACTCCATCGGCCAGATCGTCGAAGCCGGCGTCGATGCCCTGGTGATTTCCACCACCCTCAAAGGTCGCCCGGCCCTGGTGCTGGAAGCCATCGAGCACGGGGTCGCGGTGGTCAGCGATAAACCCTTTGCCGCCAACGCCGAACAAGCCCAGGCCCTGATTACCGCTGCCGAGCGCCAGGGCTCGCTGCTCAGCGTCTACCAGAATCGGCGCTGGGATTCGGATTACCTGACCCTGCGCAAACTGATCGACGCCGGCGCCCTGGGCACCATCACCCGCTTTGAATCCCGCGTGGAGCGTTACAGTCCGCAGGCCGTGGGCAATGCCAGTGGTGGCGGCTGGCTGCGCGACCTGGGCAGCCATCTGGTGGACCAGGCGTTGCAACTGTTCGGCCCGGTGGAGCGGGTGTTCGCCCAATTGCACTACACGCCAGAACATCCCACGGTGGATCACGGCTTCTTTGTCTCCCTCACCCATGCCAATGGCGTGATTTCGCACCTGTGGGGCAACGCGTTGCAGAACAGCCAGGCACCGCGATTTCGCGTCAGTGGCAGCCTGGGCTGTTACACCGTCGACGGATTGGATGGCCAGGAAGAAGCGCTGCTGGCCGGCAAGTCACCGAAAACCGAAGGTGAACACTGGGGCGCTGAGGAGCATCGACGCTGGGGCTGGTTTGAGCAAGGGCCGGAGCGTGAGCGGGTGCCGTCGGAGAAGGGCTGCTGGCCCCAATTCTATCGGCAGTTGCTAGCTGCCGTGGTGGGGCAGGGGGCGCTGCCGGTCAATGCCTATGATGCCCTGGAAACCACCCGTATATTGGACGCCGCGCGCCTGAGTGACGAGCGCCAGCAGGTGGTTTCGACGAAAATAGAATAAAATTCTAAAACAGGTTGATATGGAAATTATTTTCTAATACAGTCTTTTCCAGGTTGCATAAAGTACGTCCCGGAACCTACGGGCGACTCAACAAAAACAAGATCAAAAACAACCAGGTACCGTCAGATGAAAATCTTCAACGCTGTACTGCGAGTTTTACGCCCCCTCCAAGCGCCACGCGGACTGCCCCGCGCCCGGCCGTTCTACTTCTCCTTCCTGAATGTGCTGTGCGTCGAAAACCAGGGCGCGCTGGTGTGCTGCATTCCAGGCGCGCCGGTGGTGCGACTGACAGCCGAGTCCTGATCAACGCAACGTCGAAAAAAACCAACAAGAAAGTGGAGACAGACCGTTCATGAAGACCCCGATCCGTTTTACCGCCCTGGCCTTGTCCATGCTGCTGGCCAGCGGTGTGGCCGGCGCCGCCGATCTCAAGGTGGGCGTGACGATGTCCGCGTTCGATGACACCTTCCTCACCTACCTGCGCGAGGACATGGACAAGCAAGCCAAGTCCTATCCAAAAGGTGATGGCGTGCAACTGCAATTCGAAGATGCCCGCGCCGATGTGGTCAAGCAATTGAGCCAGGTCGAGAACTTCATCAGCCAGAAGGTCGACGCGATTATCGTCAACCCGGTCGATACCGCGTCGACCAAGAACATCATCAGTGCCGCCACCAAGGCGGGTATACCGCTGGTGTTCGTCAACCGCCGCCCCGACCAGAAAGACTTGCCCAAGGACGTGGTGGCCGTGACCTCCGATGACGTCGAGGCCGGGCGCCTGCAAATGCAGTACATCGCCGAAAAACTCGGCGGCAAGGGCAAGATCGTGATCCTGTTGGGTGACCTGGCGAACAACTCCACCACCAACCGCACCAAGGGCGTGAAGGAAGTGCTGGCCAAGTACCCGGACATCAAGATCGAGCAGGAGCAGACCGGCGCATGGCTGCGTGACCGGGGCATGACCCTGGTCAACGACTGGCTGACCCAAGGGCGTGATTTCAATGCGGTGCTGGCCAACAACGATGAGATGGCGATCGGGGCGTCCATGGCCCTGCGATCGGCCGGCAAGGAAAAAGGTAGCGTGTTGATTGCCGGTGTCGACGGCACGCCCGATGGCTTGAACGCGATCACCAAGGGGGACATGGCCGCCTCGGCCTTCCAGGACGCCAAGGGCCAGGCGGTGGGTTCGGTGGAGGCAGCGCGCAAGATGGCCAAGAAGGAGCCGGTTGAGCAGAACGTGGTGATCCCGTTCCAGTTGATCACTCCGGACAACGTCAAAGACTTCAAGTAGCCCAACATAACAACAAAAGCTGGCAGGGCGGTCACGGCCGCCCTGCAGATGGAGTACCTCCCTATGCTTGCTCAAGCCGCCACGTCTCAGCCCGCCGCCCACCCGGCGCTGGCGCTGGACGAACCCTACCTGCTGGAAATCCTCAACATCAGCAAAGGCTTTCCCGGTGTCGTGGCCCTGGACGATGTGCAGCTGCGGGTGCGCCCCGGCACGGTGCTGGCGTTGATGGGCGAGAACGGTGCGGGCAAGTCGACGCTGATGAAGATCATCGCCGGCATCTACCAGCCCGACGCCGGCGAAATTCGCCTGCGTGGCAAGCCGATCACCTTTGAAACGCCGCTGGCCGCGCAAAAGGCCGGGATCGCGATGATCCACCAGGAACTCAACCTGATGCCCCATATGAGCATCGCCGAGAACATCTGGATAGGCCGCGAACAGCTCAACAGCCTGCACATGGTCAACCACCGCGAAATGCACCGCTGCACCGCCGAGTTGCTGGCGCGTCTGCGCATCAACCTCGACCCCGAAGAACAGGTCGGCAACCTGAGCATTGCCGAACGGCAGATGGTCGA
The DNA here is from genome assembly GCF_016613265.1 of Pseudomonas sp. MF6751. NCBI lineage: Bacteria > Pseudomonadati > Pseudomonadota > Gammaproteobacteria > Pseudomonadales > Pseudomonadaceae > Pseudomonas > Pseudomonas sp. MF6751. The sequence continues at coordinate 28,226 of NZ_JAENSV010000042.1, read as the reverse complement.
GATTGCCAAGGCAGTGTCCTACGACTCCGACATCCTGATCATGGATGAACCCACCTCGGCCATTACCGACAAGGAAGTGGCCCACCTGTTTTCGATCATTGCCGACCTCAAGTCCCAGGGCAAAGGCATCGTCTATATCACCCACAAGATGAACGAAGTGTTCGCCATCGCCGATGAAGTGGCGGTGTTCCGCGACGGCCAATACATCGGCTTGCAACGGGCCGACAGCATGAACAGCGACAGCCTCATCTCGATGATGGTCGGGCGTGAATTGAGCCAGCTGTTCCCGGTGCGCGAAACACCTATTGGTGAGCTGTTACTGTCGGTGCGCGACCTGAGCCTGGACGGCGTATTCAAGGACGTATCGTTCGACCTGCACGCCGGGGAGATCCTCGGTATCGCCGGGCTGATGGGCTCCGGGCGCACCAACGTGGCGGAAACCATTTTTGGCATCACCCCAAGTTCCAGCGGGCAAATCACCCTGGACGGCAAGGCGGTGCGCATTACCGACCCGCATATGGCCATTGAGAAAGGCTTTGCGCTGTTGACCGAGGACCGCAAGCTCAGCGGCCTGTTCCCGTGCCTGTCGGTGCTGGAGAACATGGAGATGGCGGTGTTGCCGCACTATTCGGGCAACGGTTTTATCCAGCAGAAAGCCTTGCGTGCCCTGTGTGAAGACATGTGCAAGAAGCTGCGGGTGAAAACCCCGTCCCTGGAGCAATGCATCGACACCTTATCCGGCGGTAATCAGCAAAAGGCCTTGCTGGCGCGCTGGCTGATGACCAACCCACGCTTGCTGATCCTGGATGAGCCGACGCGTGGTATCGATGTGGGCGCCAAGGCCGAGATCTACCGCTTGATCGCCTTCCTCGCCAGCGAAGGCATGGCGGTGATCATGATTTCCTCCGAACTGCCCGAAGTGCTCGGCATGAGCGACCGGGTGATGGTGATGCACGAAGGTGAACTGATGGGCACCCTGGATCGCGCCGAGGCGACCCAGGAAAAAGTCATGCAGTTGGCTTCCGGGATGACCGCAGTCCACTGATCTACAGAATAAGAAGGTGATGGGTTATGAACGCAATAACAGACAACAAGCCGGCAACCGCGCCGGTCAAGAACCGTCGACGCATGCCCACCGAGCTGAGTATCTTCCTGGTGCTGATCGGTATCGGCCTGGTGTTTGAATTGTTCGGCTGGATCGTGCGCGACCAGAGCTTTCTGATGAACTCCCAGCGCCTGGTGCTGATGATCCTGCAGGTGTCGATCATCGGCCTGCTGGCCATCGGTGTGACCCAGGTGATCATCACCACGGGCATCGACTTGTCGTCCGGCTCGGTGCTGGCCTTGTCAGCGATGATCGCCGCCAGCCTGGCGCAGACCTCCGACTTTTCCCGGGCGGTGTTTCCGTCCCTCACCGACTTGCCGGTGTGGATCCCGGTGGCGATGGGCTTGGGTGTGGGGCTTTTAGCGGGGGCAATCAACGGCAGCATTATCGCGGTCACCGGCATCCCGCCGTTTATCGCAACGCTGGGCATGATGGTCTCGGCCCGTGGCCTGGCGCGCTATTACACCGAAGGCCAGCCGGTGAGCATGCTCTCGGACTCCTACACAGCGATCGGCCATGGCGCGATGCCGGTGATTATCTTCCTGGTGGTGGCGGTGATCTTCCACATTGCCCTGCGTTACACCAAGTATGGCAAGTACACCTATGCCATCGGCGGCAATATGCAGGCGGCGCGCACTTCGGGGATCAACGTCAAGCGTCACCTGATCATCGTCTATAGCATCGCCGGTCTCCTGGCGGGCCTGGCCGGCGTGGTGGCCTCGGCACGTGCAGCGACGGGGCAGGCCGGCATGGGCATGTCCTACGAGCTGGACGCGATTGCCGCCGCAGTGATCGGCGGTACCAGCCTGGCCGGTGGAGTAGGGCGCATTACCGGCACGGTGATCGGCGCGCTGATCCTCGGCGTCATGGCCAGCGGGTTTACCTTTGTCGGGGTGGATGCGTATATCCAGGACATCATCAAGGGCCTGATCATTGTGGTGGCGGTGGTGATCGACCAATACCGCAACAAGCGCAAGCTCAAGCGCTGAGTACCTAACCCTGTAGGAGCGAGCTTGCTCGCGAAAGCTGCAAAGATAACGCGGGCTATCTGATTGAACGCGGTGTCCTTGAGTGCTTCGCGAGCAAGCTCGCTCCTACAACCGTTTGTCTTCTATATAGCTCCACAACACTGAATTTCTTGCTATAAACGCACTCCGATGACCATTCGCCAAGCCCGTCCTGGTGCCTTTGGGGGTTGATCGGGAAAAAATGCCTGTCTTTTCAGTTGCTGCGCCCTCAAGTCGGCCTTAGACTGCCGCCCCTCGTAAATTGAGTGCCGGGTGGCGCTTGGAATGGATGGCGCCCTTCCGAGACCTGCACAGGTCGGCCGGAACGCTCCCTAATTCGCCTTAATGCACGTATTTTTTTATAGAGAAATCAATGACAAAGGAAAAGTTGCTGGCCATGCCGGCGGATGACTACATGAATGCCGAACAGCACGCTTTTTTCGAGAAGTTGCTGCAAGACATGAAGGTGGAGCACCACGAGCGCATTGAGCAGAACCGTATCGCCATTGAGAGCCTGGACACCCCGGCCGACCCGGCTGACGCGGCTTCTGTCGAAGAAGAGCGCACCTGGCTGGTAAACGCCATTGACCGCGACCAGCGCATGCTGCCGCAACTTGAGCGTGCTCTGGAACGCATCAAGGAAGATTCCTTTGGCTGGTGTGACGACAGCGGCGAGCCTATCGGCCTCAAGCGCCTGCTGATCAGTCCTACCACCAAGTACTGCATCGAAGCGCAAGAGCGCCACGAGCAGATCGACAAGCACCAGCGTCAAGCCTGATGCGGTGAAGGGGGCGGCTCTCTAGCTGGCCGCCCTGGATCGGCATTGTTGCTGTTTATGCAATGAAGCTATTCCGTGGATAGCTTTTTCCAACTGGAATAAAGCCGTAGCATGGCCAACATTGTTAGCCAGCTAACTAATGCTGCGGAGAAGTTCCATGCAAAACAAAGTCGATGTGGCCGTAATGATCGGCAGTGGCGTACCCGAAACCCTGCGTGCCCTGGGCCAGCGAGCTTGCTGGGTGGTGTTGCTCAACGGTGAGCAGCGCGGCACTGCGTTCGCCAGCCGGGACGAGGCGCAGGAATGCCAGGCTGCCTGGCAAGCGCTGTTGCGCAGGGAAGCGTCAGACAGCCTGCATTGATCAAGCGCGGGGAGGCTCATGCAGCAGCGCATTGAGATCATCCACTGCGGGAGCCCATTCTGCGTCGACCTGCAATTGTTCCCTGAGGAAGTTCGCCTGCTGTTCGCTCCAGAATGGCGCGTCGATGAGTTTTACATCATCGGGCAGTCGATGTTCGGCGGTAAAGCGTTCGATGGCTTCCTGGCTGGAATCCAGCCCCAGTTGTTCGAACAGGGTTTCAAGGGTTGGGGTGGTGGTGTCCATAGCGTTCTCCATGCGGGCTTATCGTCATACATGTGAGGGGCAGGGCACGCTAGAGTTCTATCGGGTTGTCAGGTATTGAGTGCGCCGCAATCCACGGCGGTCTTCAGTGCCTTGGCCGCCTCTTTGCCAGCCACGGCCGCTGCGTCGGCGGTTTTGAACCAGCGGTCTTTCTCCACCTGGTGCGCGGTGACCTTGTTCAGCGGTGGTTTGGCTCGCATGATGATGACCGCTTGAAACTCACCGTCTACTTCCCTCGCATCGCCGTGGATAATAAATTCGCCAATATCAAATTCCGTCACGTATGGCTTTCCCTTCAAGGTAACTGCGTTGATGAAACCTGACCCGCGAGGGGGCAAACTTCCATGGACAGGCCAGTATGGCAGTTGTTGAGGGGCTGTGGCGCGGTAAAGTCATACAGGCGACGAAACGATTCCGCCGCCTGAGGCGTACAGCTTGGCTTCAAGGGACTTGGCCAGTTCGCAGGCTTTGATGTGATCGCTGCGAAACCCCTTGATCTTGCCGCTGGGCACTTCAAGAATATGAAAAAAGTTCTTTCCTGCGGGTACAACTTGGTAAAGCACCGAATTGGAGTACCCATTCAGGTTCAGCAGGCAGTAGTATTGCTGTTCGTCGGGACATGGTGAACGAGTGTGGAAAGACGTAGCGTCGTGTTGACGTCGTTGCATGCTCAGCTCCTGTCGATCGATCCGGTTAGCTTGTCTGCGTTGTTTCGGGTGGTTTTCACCCTGGTTGCTGTTCTAGTATTGTCGTCGGTAGTTCGTGACTGGTTCCATGCCCAGATGTTTTTTTGTGTTGGGGTGTCGGAAAACTGCATTTTTGATTGGGTTATTCTCTGAAGTCGGCAGACCCGTATTCTCGGGTCGTTGAACCTGTGATTTGCTGTATCACGGTTGACTTCCCATGAGGTCCGCCGTTGAGGTTTGTACTAGCCTTACGAGTTCTCTTCAGTTTTTTAATGACTCTGTATCGTGTCGTAACGGCCATTTTTTGTGCTGTTCGCTTTGGCGGCCAGTGCTTTTTTGATGTGGGGGCGTTTCCTTGGCAGTCAGTAATCTGGATATGCACGCGTTATTCGTGCTGGGTGATTTGCGCGCAAAGTTGGTCAAGCAGTTTCAATCTCGGTTTGTCTACGTCACTGAACAGACGCCGGAAGGTATTTATATCGCCGAAATCGATACCGAAACGGCGCTGGTCGTGGATGACAAGCCACGTCTGGAACTCAAAGTAGGTGACCATTTTCGCGCAGCGGTATTGCCCAGCCGCGAAGGTGGCAAGTTCGAATTGAGGTTTCGCGATATCAAGTTGACCGTGTACGGCCTCGGCGACTACGCCTTTGTGTCGTCGAACGAAGGCCAGGGTATTGTGTTCAAGGAAGGCCACAGCGTAATGCTGGTATTCGCCGCCCATGAGCAATTGCAGGAAGGGTTGACCAAGACCCTGAAGGCCGTGACTGGCAAAGCCGCCAAATGGCGCAAGGGTGAACTGGTGACCTTCAAGGCCAGCGAGTAGGCGATAAATACGCTGTGCATCTTTGTCTTTTGGAACCTCTACTACAGTTGAGTTGACTTAACTATTCAGAGGCTTCGCGCATTCGCAGCAAAGCCGTTCGCCATGACTGCGAAAACGCGAGGTGCACAGGCATGAAAGGATTGAAGTCACTGCTGGCGGCGGGCCTGACGACCCTGAGTCTGTCATTGCCGGTATCGGCTGCCCAGGCACCGGTGCATTTTGCCGACCTGAATTGGGAAAGCGGCAGCCTGATCACTGAAGTACTGCGTTTTATCGTCGAGAAGGGCTATGACCTGCCCACCGACACCTTGCCTGGTACCACCATTACCCTGGAAACCGCCCTGGCCAAGAATGATATCCAGGTGATTGGCGAGGAATGGGCCGGTCGCAGCCCGGTGTGGGTCAAGGCTGAAGCCGAAGGCAAGGTGGCGGGCCTGGGCGATATCGTCAAAGGTGCGACCGAAGGCTGGTGGGTGCCGGAATACGTGGTCAAGGGTGACCCCTCCAAAGGGCTAAAACCCCTGGCTCCAGACCTCAAAAGCGTACAGGACCTGGCGCGCTACAAGGACGTGTTCAAAGACCCTGAGTCTCCGGGCAAGGGGCGCTTTCTCAACAGCCCCATTGGCTGGACCTCCGAAGTGGTCAACAAACAGAAGCTCAAGGCTTATGGCCTGGACGACAGCTATGTGAACTTCCGCAGCGGTTCGGGGGCGGCGCTGGATGCGGAGATTGCCTCGTCGATTCGCCGGGGCAAGCCCGTGCTGTTCTATTACTGGTCGCCGACCCCGTTGATGGGGCGCTATAAATTGATTCAGCTGGAAGAACCGCCATTTGATGCAGGTGCGTGGAAGACCCTGACTGACGCAGACAACCCGAACCCGAAGCCGACACGCTCATTGGCTTCCAAGCTGAGCATTGGCGTGTCGACGCCGTTCCAGCAGGAACATCCACAGATTGCCCAGTTCTTCGAGAAGGTCGAGTTTCCCATCGAGCCGCTTAACAAAGCCTTGGCGACGATGAGCGAGCACCACACGCCGCCTCGGGAGGTGGCCCAGGCGTTTCTCAAGGAACATCCGCAGGTGTGGAAGGCCTGGTTGACGGAAGATGTGGCGCGGAAGGTCGAGGCGAGCCTCAAGTAACCGGCGGTCTTTGTATCGAGTGAAGGTCAAGATGTGGGAGCTGGCTTGCCTGCGATGACTGAGTGTCAGACAACATATTTTTATGCTGACCCACCGCTATCGCAGGCAAGCCAGCTCCCACATTTGACTGTATTCAAGCTTTAGAATTTGGTCTGTACGGCCAGCTCAAAGGTCCTCGGCGTCCCCAGATAGTACGCCGGCGACACATGGGCAAACTCGGCATACACCTCGTTAGTCAGGTTACGTACGCGCCCGGTTACCGAGGTATGCGCATCCACCTTATAGCGCAGGAAGGTGCCGAACAGCGTATAGGCCGGTACGGTCTGGGTGTTGGCATTGTCTGCATACACCTGGGCGACATAGCGCGCATCCACCCCGCCTTGCCAATCCTCGGCAAAGTCATAGGTCAACCATAGGTTACCCACGCGCTTGGGCACGTTGGTTGGCGTATTGCCCTTGCGCGACACCACGGCGCCGCTGGCGATTTTCTCGTTGAACTCATCGTACTGCGCGTCCACCCAGGCGAAGTTGCCTTCGGCCAATAGCCTCGGCGTGATGCGCAACGAACTGGCCAGTTCGATGCCCTTGGACGACTGCGCGCCCACCGGGATGCTGCTGGTCGGGTCCAGCGGATCGGTGACGGCGAAGTCCTTGCGTTCGATCCTGTACGCGGCGACCGTGGCGGAACCGCGGCCTTCCAGGTAATCGAACTTGCTGCCGATTTCCCATTGCTTGCCGGTGGACACGTCGAACACCTGTGTAGTGGTGTTGGGCTGTTCGACGGCGGTGCTGTATTGCACATAGACGTTGGCGGAGGGGATGAACTGATAGGTCAGGCCCAACCGGCCCGTTACCGGCTCCCAACTGCGCTTGAAGTGTCGCGGGTTGGTGGCGGTGATCGTACGATGGTTGGTCACGTCCAGATCGATGGCGTCATAGCGCAGGCCGGTCAGCAGCGAGAGCTTATCCGTCAGTCCCAGACGGTTTTCCACGAACAGTGCCTTGGTCGTCACCTGGTTGGTCTTGTCCTTGACGAAACCTGGCCGGGTACCGGGAATATCATAGAAGTGCCCCGGGGCGTAGTGGTTCGGGTCTACGGTACTTTTGCCCTGCACGTTCAACGGGCTGTTAGTGGTGCTGTTGATCTTGTACTCAAAACCGCCGGACCAGGTGGTCGCGAGGCTGAAGACGCTCGTGTCATGGCGCAGTTCGAACTGGTTGCCGTTCTGCTCGCCCTGATGCCGCACCTGATAGGCCGTCGAGCGGTTCACCGCGCTATTGTCGGCGTTGTATTGATAGGTCTCCAGGTTGCGGTAGTCGCGCTGGCTGTCGAGGTGGTAGAGGGTATTTTTCAGTGTGGTGCTGTCGTTGATCCGGTAGTCGATGATCGAGCGTGCCCAGATCGTGCGTTGCTCATAACGGCCGTCGGCAACGTTGTAGTTATTGAAGCGGTTGTGCTTGTCGATCTTCAGCTCACCGGCCTTGGGGTTGAGCACCGGCGTGCCCCAGTACGGGCTGTCTTCATGTTCGTCCTGATATTCCAGCGCCAGGGTGTGGGACAGGTTCGGGGTAAGGTCGCTGAGCAGGGAAAACGCCACGCTCCAGGCATCGCGCCGGTCGCGGTCGATGTAGCTGTGATTGGTGTTGCGGCTCACATCCAGGCGGGCGTAGTGCTGCACTTCGGCGCCGGGTTCGGTCAGCGCATGGTTGAGGCCGAACGCCATACCGGCGGTGTCGTAACTGCCATAGCTCAGTTGGCCCTCGATGGCCTGTTCCTCGCGGCTTGCCAGCTTGGTCACGTAGTTCAGCGAGCCACCCACTGAGCCTGCGCCGTTGATCAAGGAGGAGGGGCCGCCTACCAGTTCGACACGATCATAGATCCACGCATCCACCGGCCGCGCCAGGCCCGTGGCGACATTGATGCCGTTGAACATCTGGGTGATCTGGCTGCTGGTAAACCCTCGGTACGAGACAAACCCGCCAAACCCAGGCGGCGCGCTGGCGTTGACGCCGGGCAGGGTATTGGCCGCATCGCGGAAGGTCTTGGCGCCGTGGCGCTCGATATCGTTGCGGTTAGCAATGGCCACCGACGCCGGGGTTTCCCGCACGCTCAGGCCCAGGCGCGAGGCCATGCCGCTGGATTGGTCCAGGGCCAGCCCAGGCTCGGCACTTTGCTCGCCGTCAATAGTGGTCGGCGCCAACTCAAGGGCCGATGCGCAAACAGGCAGGCAGCCGAACAGGCCCGCCAACAGGGGTAAATGTTTCATGGTTGAATCCTGAAAACTTGGCTCGAAAACAACGCACTGCTCCCGTACTCCTTACGGAAACGAAGCGGTGCAGATCAGAACGCGCAGGGATCAGGCGAAGGCAGGTGGCGCGCGCGGATTAGCCGCAGGCCAGGTGAAGCGGGCGGGAATGTCGGTGGCGAGCACCACCGCTGCGGGCGGCGCATGGGGTTGCGGCAGGACTGCCACATTCAGGTGGGAGTTGAGCGCCGGGCCCATGCCGCCGGTAGAACACAGCGGGCAACCAAACGCCTTCGACAGCGTTGGCAGGCTCTCATCCGTAGAATTGCTGGGCAGGGGCGCCTGGGTACGTGGGTCCACCGTACAGAATTGGCCGCTGATGCCATTGAGCTGCATCCCTACCATCTGCCCATGACCAATGCTGCAGGCGAACACATTGAACAGGACGCAGCAGTAGAGCATCCAGGCAATGAGTGAGCGGTCGGCACGGGCGAGTTTCATGGGGCGGCACTTTATCATCAGCGACCGACGAAATGCCTGCAAAAAAACTCAGGGCGACTATCCTCATTCGCACATTTTTATGGAGCGCCGACCATGAGCTTTGTGATTGCGCGATGGATCGTCGGGGTATTTACCTTCATCAGCATGGTGCACCTGTATTGGGCTGCGGGTGGCAAGCTCGGCAGCCTGGCCGCTATCCCGCAACTGCCCGGAGAGTTTGCCAGCGGGCCGCGACCGGCGTTCAAGCCGTCGGCGCTGGGGACTTTTCTGGTGGCGATGGGGCTGGTGGCGATTGCCTTGCTCGTGTGTCTGCGCGCCGGGCTGTATTTCTCGCCGGTGTCCCACGGGGCGTTGCAATGGGGCATCAGCGCGATTGCCGTGCTGATGTTTGCCCGGGCGATCGGGGATTCGGAGCTGGTGGGTTTTTTCAAGAAGGTCGGCGGGTCGAGGTTTGCTCGCCTGGATACCTATTTCTATTCGCCGTTGTGCCTGGTGTTGGGCGCCGGCCTGCTGGTGGTGGCGTGGAGCTGAGCCTGAGCCCACAGATACCTGGCTGACACCGCGCAATCCAAATGTGGGAGCTGGCTTGCCTGCGATGCAGACACCTCGGTCTACCAGCCAAACCGGGTTGATCCCTTCGCAGGCAAGCCAGCTCCCACCTTCAACCACCCTCGACAGGTAACCCCGAGCGCTACCAAGCCCCTCTGGCCGCCATTTGATTCACCTCCAAGTATTTCCCAGACAAAAACACACCCCCCGGTTTTATAGCGCTTGACCTTCCCAGTATGGCAAGCCGGATAAAAACCCCAAGTGTCGGTTTGTCTTGAAAATTCCAAGGAGGGTGAACGATGTACACCAAACCAGTAAGCCTGATCACCGGGGCGTTGGCCGTAGCGTTGATGCTGGGCGGATGCTCGGACAATGCGCCGCCAGCCGCAGCGGCCAAGCCACCCGGCGTGCCAGTCGCCCAGGTGGTGGCGCGTGCGGTGACGCCGTTTGTGGAGTACACCGGTTCGTTGACCGCCATCGACCAGGTTCAATTGCGCCCGCGAGTCAGTGGCTATCTGCAAAGCGTCAGCGTGCCCGAAGGGCAGTTCGTGGCCAAGGGCAGCCCGTTGTTTGTGATCGACCCGCGTATGTTCCAGGCGGCAGTGAACGCAGCCAAGGCACGTCTGCGCGAGGCCGAGGCCAATGCGTTGCTGGCCCAGGCCGAGCATGGCCGCGCCGAGCAGTTATATGCCAAAAAGGTGGTGGCACGTGATCGTCTCGACACCGCCGTTGCTTCGTTGAACGCCGGCAGAGCGCAGGTGGAGGCCGCCAGGGCTGCGCTGGATACGGCCCAACTGGACCTGAGTTACACCCGCGTCACCGCACCTATCAGCGGGCGTATCGACCGCGCCCTAGTGACGGAAGGCAACTATGTCACCCGTGGGGAAACAGCGCTGACCACGATTGTTTCCATCGACCCCTTGCATGTGTATTTCGATGTGGATGAACGCACCTATCTGCATTCGTTGGCAGCGACGCGGCAACACGCCGGGTCCAAGGGCGACCAAGCCGCCAAGGTCATGGTGGCGATGCTCAACGACACCACCTATGCACGGGCCGGTCGCGTGGATTTTCTGGCCAACTCGGCCGACCGCAAGACTGGCACGGTGCGCGTGCGTGCGGTGGTGGAAAACCGGGACGGGCGCTTGACGCCGGGGCTGTTCGCCAAGGTCAAGCTGGATACCGGCGCGGCGCAACCCCGGGTGTTGATTGCCGACCATTCCATCGGCACCGATCAGGGCCGCCGTTATGTGTTGGTTGTCGGTGAGGGCGACAAGACCGAGTACCGCCCGGTGGAAGTCGGCCCGGTGGTCGACGGCCTGCGGGTCATCGAACAGGGCCTGCAACCGGGCGAGCGCATTGTCGTCAAAGGGCTGGTGCGCCCCGGCATGCAGGTGACACCGCTGGCCGCCAGTATTGACGGCAAGCCGCTTGAAGCACCGCTGGCGGTGGGGGGCGTGCAATGAGCTTCCCACGCTTTTTCATTGACCGACCGATCTTCGCCATCGTCCTGTCGGTGTTGATGATGATCGGCGGCATCGTGGCCTTCTTCCATCTACCGTTGAGCGAATATCCCGCCGTCACGCCGCCCACGGTGCAAGTGACGGCGTCGTATCCGGGGGCCAACCCGCAGGTGATTGCCGAGACAGTGGCGGCGCCGCTGGAACAGGTGATCACCGGGGTTGAGGGCATGCTTTACATGACCTCGCAGTCGGCCACCGATGGACGCATGATCCTGACCGCAACGTTCGCCCAGGGCACCAATGCGGACATGGCGCAGATCCAGGTGCAGAACCGTGTTTCGCGGGCTTTGCCGCGCTTGCCCGAAGAGGTGCAGCGCCTGGGTGTGGTCACGCAGAAAACCTCGCCGGACATCCTCATGGTGGTCCACCTGCTGTCCCCCGACCAACGTTATGACCCGCTCTACATCTCCAACTATGCCTACCTGCAGGTGCGCGATGAGTTGTCGCGCCTGCCGGGGATCAACGATGTGCTGGTGTGGGGCGCGGGTGAATACAGCATGCGCCTGTGGCTCGACCCGGACCTGATCGCCGCCCGTGGCTTGACCGCCGGTGATGTGATTGCTGCCGTGCGCGAGCAGAACGTGCAAGTGGCGGCCGGCTCGGTCGGCCAGGCGCCGGACTCCACTGCGGCGTTCCAAGTCACGGTCAATACCCTGGGGCGCCTGACGGATGAAGAGCAGTTCGGCGACATCATCATTCGCACCGGCGATAACGGCCAGGTCACGCGCTTGCGCGATGTGGCACGTATCGAGATGGGGGCCGATGCCTACGCGCTGCGCAGCCTGTTGGACGGCGAGCCTGCGGTGGCCTTGCAAATCATCCAGAGCCCTGGGGCAAACGCGCTGGATGTGGCGCAGTCGGTGCGCGATACCATGCAGCGCCTGCAAACCAGCTTCCCCGAGGGGTTGGTGTCGCGGATTGCCTATGACCCCACGGTGTTTGTGCGCGCTTCGCTGGAGTCGGTGGCCATCACGCTGATGGAAGCGATCCTGCTTGTGGTACTCGTGGTGGTGGTGTTCCTGCGCAACTGGCGGGCGTCGCTGATTCCTTTGATGGCCGTGCCGGTATCGATCATCGGCACCTTTGCGGTCATGCACCTGATGGGCTTCTCCCTCAATACCTTGTCGCTGTTCGGCCTGGTGTTGTCGATCGGCATCGTGGTCGACGATGCAATCGTGGTGGTGGAGAACGTCGAGCGGCATATCGAAAACGGCGAGGAGCCGATGCAGGCTGCGCGACGGGCGATGAGCGAGGTCACCGGCCCTATCATTGCGATCACCTCGGTGCTGGCGGCCGTGTTCATTCCCACCGCGTTTCTCAGTGGCCTGCAAGGCGAGTTCTATCGGCAATTTGCGCTGACCATCGCGATTTCCACCATCCTCTCGGCGGTCAACTCGTTGACCCTCAGCCCGGCGCTGGCCGGCCTGTTGCTGCGGCCACGGCATGCCGCTGTGGTGCATGACCCGCGCAGCCTGCGTGGTCGCGCCGCACGCCTGTTGGAGGTGCTGGGCCGGCCGTTCCAGCGTGCGCCGCAAGCCTATGGCAACACTGTGCGCAAGGTCGTCGGCCGTCGTGGCGTAGCGCTGTTGGCTTACGGCGGTTTGCTCGCATTGACCTGGTTCGGCTTCAACGCGGTACCGGCCGGCTTCGTGCCGATGCAAGACAAGTACTACCTGGTCGGTATCGCCCAACTGCCGAACGCGGCCTCGTTGGAGCGTACCGATGCGGTGGTGCGGCAAATGTCGAAAATCGCCCTGGATGAGCCGGGGGTCGAGAGTGTCGTGGCGTTCCCGGGGCTGTCGGTCAACGGCTTCGTCAACGTTCCGAATGCGGCGGTGATGTTCGTCATGCTTGATCCGTTTAAAGAGCGCACCTCGCCGGATATGGCGGCGGTCGCCATCGCCGGGCGTCTGCAGGCCAAGTTTGCGAGCATCCCCGACGGCTTCCTCGGCGTGTTCCCGCCGCCACCGGTACCGGGTCTCGGGGTCACCGGGGGCTTCAAGCTGCAGGTCGAAGACCGTGGCGGCGTCGGGCTGGAGGCGCTGGTGCAGCAGACCCAGGTACTGATGACCAAAGCCACTGAGTCAGGCCAGGTGGCCGGGCTGATGACCAGCCTGGACGTCAATGCGCCGCAACTGAATGTCGACATCGACCGCACCCAGGTCAAGAGCCAGGGCGTGCGCCTGGCGGATGTGTTCGAGTCGCTGCAGGTCTATCTGGGGTCGCTGTATGTCAATGACTTCAACCGGTTTGGTCGCACCTACAAAGTCACGGCCCAGGCCGATGCGGACCACCGCATGCAGGCCGAAGCCATCGGTCGTCTGCAGGTGCGCAACGCCGACGGGGACATGCTGCCGTTGTCGGCGTTTGTCACGGTCACGCCGAGCTCCGGGCCTGACCGGGTGATTCACTACAACGGCTATCCCTCGGCGGATATCTCTGGCGGCGCGATGCCAGGGGTCAGCTCCGGGCAGGCGGTTGCGCTCATGGAGCGCCTGGCCCAGGAGGTACTGCCCGAGGGCGTGACCTATGAATGGACAGACCTGACCTACCAGCAAAAGCTCGCCGGCTCATCGGCCCTGTTTATTTTCCCGCTGTGTGTGCTGCTGGCTTATCTGATCCTTGCCGCGCAGTACAACAGTTGGCTGCTGCCGCTGGCGGTGTTGCTGATCGTGCCCATGTGCCTGCTCAGCGCAATCCTCGGCGTGTGGCTGGTGGAGGGCGACAACAACGTGTTCGTGCAGATCGGGTTGGTGGTGCTGGTGGGCTTGGCGGCGAAGAACGCCATCCTGATCGTCGAGTTTGCCCGCAGCCTTGAAGCCGAAGGCGCCAGCCCATTGGAAGCGGTGATCCACGCCTGCCAATTGCGCCTGCGCCCTATTTTGATGACGTCCCTGGCGTTTATCGCCGGCGTAGTCCCGTTGGTGTTTGCCAGTGGCGCCGGGGCCGAGATGCGCCATGCCATGGGGGTTGCGGTGTTTGCCGGGATGTTGGGCGTGACGCTGTTCGGTCTGTTCCTGACGCCCGTGTTCTATGTGGTGATGCGCAGCCTGGCGCTGCGCGTTCAGCGTCAGGGGGCGAGTCCGACGGTGCAGCTAAAGGAGAGCGCATCATGAAACAGGCGTATCCAGCTTTTCTGTTGTCGTTGACCCTGCTGGCCGGTTGCGGCTCGGTGGGGCCGGACTATTCCGCGCCAGTGCTGCCCGCTGCGCAGCGGGCGACGAGCTTCGGCGCGCCCATCGCCGGGCTTGGTGCGGGCGAGGTCGAAGTGCAGTGGTGGCAAGTGTTCGACGAGCCGGCATTGAGCCAATTGATCCAACAGGCATTGGCGGCCAACCACGACATCGGCATCGCCGCCGCACGCCTGGACGAAGCCAAGGCGCTGTTGCGCGAAAGTCGCCAAGGCTTCCTGCCCAGCGGCGGCGCCGCCCTGGGTTACGAGCACCGCCAACGCAGCGAGGTCGAGACTCCCTTCGGCGAGCAGCGCTCCATTGAAACCACTCGGGCGGCGGTGGATGCAGCCTGGGAAATCGACTTGTTTGGGCGCGTGCGTCGCTCGGTGGAGGCGGCCCAGGCCCAGGCGGGGTCGCGTCAAGCGTTGCTGCGCAGCGTGCAAGCGAGCGTCGCGGCGACGGTCGCGGCTACCTGGTTCGAGTTACAAGGGATCGAAGCCGAACAGGCGGTCGTCGCGGATATCAGCCAGAGCCAGCGCGACAGCCTGGGCCTGGTAGGGCAGATGGTCAGCGTCGGCGCCGCCACCGAATTCGACCGGCTGCGTGCCGAGGCCTTGTTGCGCAATGTTGAGGCCGTAGCGCCTGACCTGGAGCGACGTCGCGCCAAGTCAACCAACGCGTTGGCGGTGCTGCTGGGGCAAGCGCCCCAGGGGTTCAAGCCACCGCTGGCCCGGCCTGGGCGTGAAACCTTGAACCTGCGCACGTTGCAGGTGGGAGACCCGGCCGGCCTGCTGGCGCGCCGTGCCGATATTGCCGCGGCCGAACGCACGCTGGCGGCTGCGACCGCGCAGATTGGCGTGGAAACCGCTGGCTTGTATCCGGATATCCAGGTGCAGGGTTCCATCGGTTTGCTGGCCGGAAGTCTCAGCGCCCTGGGCGATGCGGGCATGCAGTCGAACTTTATCGCGCCGGTGATTCGCTGGTCACTGCTGGACACCGGGCGCGTACGAGCGCGGATTGCCGCCAGCGAGGCACGCACCCAGGCCGCGTTGATCGCTTATGACCAGACCGTGTTGCGGGCCCTGCAGGAAACCGATGATGCGTTCCAGGCCAACCGTACGGCCGGCAACGCCCTGGGTTTGCGGCTGTTGGAGGCGGCCGCCAACCGTGAGGCAGCCAGCTTTGCGCGTGAGCGGTTTGCGCAAGGCGAGGGCGTGTACCTGGATGTGCTTGAGGCCGAACGCGCGGACTTCACCAGCCGCCGGGCATTGACGGCGGCGCGCACGGAACAGCGCTTGGCGGTGGTGGGGATCTATAAGGCGCTGGGTGGTGGGTGGGAGATCTGTGAGAGGGCGGGGCAGGCGTGCAAGGGGGCCACGGTGTTGCGCTAACGCGATGCGACGCGGGGCCTGTGGGAGCTGGCTTGCCTGCGAAGACGGCCTGCCAGCCGACGCATTTCTACCTGACACGCCGGGTTCCAACTGTGGGAGCTGGCTTGCCTGCGATGACGGCATGCCAGCCGACACAGGGTTATCAGACCGTACATATCCATTCCTCATGCTCGCCTCAGGCAAACAGCCCAAGATTTCGCGCCTGGACAGCTCTGCGTCCGTCATACTGGCAAGCATGACTTTTGACTCGCCTCTCGCCGCTTACCAACATGCCATCGCCCAGCCAGGTTTCGTCGCCGACGACGCCCAGCGCCGGGCGGTACAAGCCTTGCAAACCTGTCACGAGGCCTTGCATCAAGGGCGTTCGTCGATTGCCGGCGTTTACCTGTGGGGCCCGGTGGGGCGTGGCAAGACCTGGTTGATGGACCAGTTCTACCAAAGCTTGCGCGTGCCTGCGCGGCGCCAGCATTTTCACCACTTCATGGCGTGGGTGCACCAGCGCTTATTCCAGCTCACGGGCACCCAGGACCCCTTGCAGGCGTTGGCCAGGGAACTGAGCCAGGCGGTGCGCGTGCTGTGCTTCGATGAATTGTTTGTGAATGATATCGGTGACGCGATCATTCTCGGCCGCCTGTTCCAAGTGATGTTCGAAGAGGGTGTGGTGATGGTGTGCACGTCCAACCAGCCGCCCGACCAGTTGTATGCCGGTGGCTTCAACCGTGAGCGTTTCCTGCCGGGTATCGACGCGCTCAAGCAGCATATGCAGGTGGTGGCCGTGGACGGTGGCGAGGATCATCGCTTGCATCCCGGCGTGGGCATGCAGCGCTATTGGGTGAGTCAGCCCGAGGCACTGGCGGCGCTGTTCCGGCAGTTGAGCCAAGGCCAAACCGTGACCAGCGGGGTGGTAAGCGTAGGGTACCGCACCATCATGACGGTGCAGGCCAGTGACACCGTGCTTTGGTGTCGCTATGCCGACCTGTGTGAGCAGCCCCTGGCCGCGATGGATTTCATGCTTTTATGTGATCGCTTCCACGCCATCCTGCTAGGAGACGTCCCGAACCTCAGTGCACAGAAACGCCCGGGCCGGATTGCCCGTGGCACTGAGGACAGCGCCGAGCGCGTAGTAGCCGGGGATCGAGAGTTGCCACAGTTGTCGGTGCATGACGACAGCGTACGGCGTTTTATCGCGTTAGTGGACGAATGCTACGACCGCAAAGTGCCACTCTTTATCGACGCCGAGGTGCCATTGCACAGCCTGTATACCGAAGGCTACCTGGAGTTTCCTTTCCGCCGCACCCTGAGCCGTCTGCAAGAGATGCAGTTGGAACGCTTCGCCACTTAGGAAAAATCGCCGCTCCAAAGCTCTTTGCACGCTTTGATGCGCGCAAACTTCGCATTTTCTGTCAGCGATTTGTCGCTTATCTCCTTCATCTACTGCCGACTCCACGCTTACAATCGCAGCTCTCAAAGGGAAACGATTCCCTGGTTGTCGCTATCGAGGAAGGAAATGGACACCCCAGACATCCTGGTGCTGCAAGCCAGCTATACCAACGCCGTGCACGCCGACGCCATTGGCCTGTTGCTCAACCATTACGCTGAAGATCCGATGGGCGGCGGCCATAGCCTGCCAGCCGATCTCTTGCAGCAGTTGCCAGCCGAACTGGCCAAGCGCCCACACGCGTTCAGTGTGCTGGCGTTCGTCGGGGGGGAGCCAGCGGGATTGGTCAATTGTTTCGAGGGCTTTTCGACCTTCGCCTGCCGGCCCTTGGTCAATGTCCATGATGTGGTGGTGAAAGAGCAGTTTCGGGGGTTGGGGTTGAGTCAGAAGATGCTGCAAAAGGTCGAGGAAATCGCCCGGCAGCGCGGTTGCTGCAAGATTACCCTCGAAGTGCTGGAAGGCAATACTCTGGCGCAGGCGGCGTACCGCAAGTTCGGTTTTGACGACTCAGTGTTTGATCCGGCCCATGGGCGGATGTTGTTCTGGAATAAATCGTTGTAATAAATAACCGGCAAAAAAAGGCGCCATTAAATGGCGCCCAATAAACCTTTGCCAACGGAGCAGAATGGCGCAGGGTGCTACGGATTAAGTAAGCATTAACTCAGCTGTTCGGTTGCGCCTGATCAACCGTGTCGGCCTTGACCGACTTGCCATCGGCGCTGGCAACTTGTTGCTCAGCCTTGCCGTGGGTTTTTTCCTGAATGAAGCTGAAGTTGTTGTAGAACTCCTTGGAGCGCTCTGCGCCGCCCTCTGCAAAGGCAGCGGCAGAGGTCAGGGTCATCAGGCTGGCCAGCATCAAGGTCGAGAGTTTCATAGTGGTATCCCCATTAAAGTGATAGGTGTCTGGTCGCTTCGTGATCAGATCATGGAGCGACTATGGCGTTATCTTATTAAGTGGGAATTAACGGGAGATGCCGTTGAAGTTAACAGTTTTGTTAACTTCAACGTGCGAGGCTATAACTTCCAATCCAATGCCAGCGTGACGGAGCGCGGCTCGCCCCAGTACACGCCGTTATAAAAGCCAACGCGCTCGTAATATTTCTTATCAAAGAGATTGTTCACGTTGACCGACGCCGAAACCTGTTCGTCGAACTGGTAGCGCGACATCAGATTGACCACGGTGTAGCCCTGTTGCGTGATTTTCGCCCGGGTGGTTATTGGCCTACCTTCGCTGTTGCGCTGCCCGGTCGGGCGGTTGCTGAAGTCGTAGGTTTCGCTTTGCCAGTTCACGGCGCCGCCGACCGTCAGTTTGCGCCAGGCGCCGGGCAGGCGATAGGCGCTGGAGATCTTCACCAGATTCAAGGGTTGGCT
Source organism: Pseudomonas sp. MF6751 (assembly GCF_016613265.1). NCBI lineage: Bacteria > Pseudomonadati > Pseudomonadota > Gammaproteobacteria > Pseudomonadales > Pseudomonadaceae > Pseudomonas > Pseudomonas sp. MF6751. Next base: position 9,871 of record NZ_JAENSV010000042.1, on the reverse strand, counting down.
GGTGTTGTTGCGTTTGTCAGAGCCATTGACCGAATGGGTGTAGGTGTAGCCGGCGGACAGGTTCCAGTCCGGCGTGATTTCACCGGCGGCTTCCAGCTCGAAGCCGTTGACCTTGTTACCTTTGCCGCCGGATTTGTAGTACTCCTCGCCCGTGACCGGGTTGGGCGGGACTGAGTCATCCCGCTCGGCGACATTGTCCTGGGTACTCCAGAAGTACGCGGCGGCCAGGTTCAAGCGCTCGTTCAGCACACTGCCCTTGAGGCCCACTTCGTAGTTACTGCCGACCACGGGCTCCAGGTACTTCTTGTTGGCATCACGGTAGTCCTGGGGTTTGAAGATGTCGGTATAGCTGGCGTAGACGGTGTACTGCGGCGTGATGTCGTAGAGCAGGCCGGCGTAGGGCGTCCACATATCATTGTGGGTCTGGCTGGTTTTGCCCGAAGCGGTCAGTTGGTCGTTGGCATCGTATTTGGGCTCTGCGCTTTCCAGCTCCCAACTGCCGTAACGGCTGCCCAGTACGGCGTGCAAGCTGTCTGTGAGGCTCAGCCTTGTGGCCAGGTAACCGGCTTTCTGTTGTTTCTTGCTGTGCTCACCCTTCAGGTCGGTCACCTGGTCGGTGAACTTGCCGATGCCGCCCATGTGCTTCCAGTCCTGAATGGGGTAATAGCTGGCTGGCAGGTCGCTGCGCATGAAGGGCGAGACATCCCGTTGGGCGGCTTCGCCATAGCCCATCATCAGCGCGTGTTCGCGGCCCAGCAGCGTGTAGCTGCCGGCCAGGTTGAGGTCGATGGCCTCCATGTGCGAGGTACCGCGCATATGGCTGGCCCAAGCCGTCATGCCGCTGCGGTCGGGGTTGGGGAAGCCGGCGCCGCCGTAATACACCTTGCCATCGGTGTCGCTCTGGCGATGGGTATAGGCGGCCTTCAGGTGCCAGTCGCCGCCGAGCCGATGGTCGAGGGTGGCGAAGGTGGTCTTGTCGGTCAGCGGCCAGGAACTCCAGTGCGCCGCCATGTTGGTGGAGCGGGGCAGCCTGGCCTTGCCGCCCTGGCTGTTCCAGTAGGGCACGGTGCCCCAAGACGTGCCTTGCACCTGTTTGTCCTGGTAATCAAAGCCTGCGGCCAGCACGGTATCGTCGGAAAGGTCAGCTTCGAGAATGCCGTAGCCCACTGCCCGCTGCAGCCCATAGTTGTCACGAAAAGACTTGCTGTCGCGGTAAGCCAGCACGCTACGCCCGCGCAGTTTGCCGTCGAACGCCAGCGGGCCGCCCACGTCAACGTAGCTGTAGTAGTTGTCATGGCTGGCGCCACTGATGCCGGTCTTGGCCTGCCACTGGGCGGTAGGGCGCTTGCGCACCATGTTGACGGTGGCCGAAGGGTCGCCTGCGCCCGTGGTCAGGCCCGTCGCGCCGCGCACTACTTCGATGCGGTCGTAGATGATGGTGTCGGCGTCGGTCTTCATGTAGCCGAAAGTGTTGAGCATCCCGTCAACCTGGAAGTTGCTGATGCCATAGCCTCGGGCGGAGTAGTAGACACGATCGGAGTCGTAATGCTGAACGTTGACGCCCGTGGTCTGGCGCAACACATCCGTCAGGGTATTGAGATTGAAGTCGTCCATCTGCTGGCGTGTGATCACCGAGATCGATTGCGGGGTTTCCTTGACGGAGAGGTTCAGCCGCGTGGCGGTGCTCATCGAGCCAGTAGTGTAGGCGCCGGTGTGCTCGGTGGTGGCGCCCAGGCCGTCGGCGCTGATGGTGGTGGCGCCCAGTTCCAGGGCTTTGGCGGGGGCTGTATCGGGGGCGGTGTCGGCCAGCGAATCCGGGCTCAGCGCCAGGCTGAACAAGCCGAAGGTGAAGGTCATGGAACGGGTGAAGGGCGCAAACATCGCTGCAGACTCCTTGTCGTCTTTGATACCTCCCCAGGCAGGGAGGGCTTGGTTCAAAGACGAAAGGAACTGCGGAACTTTAGGCTCAAACGAGAATGATTGTTATCTTTCTGTTACAAGACCCTGGCTTACTTGGCCACCACTTCGGCGCCGTCGGCCTTCTTGGGCTTGATCAGGCTGAAGTCGATCAGCGCCTTCTGCTTGGTCTCGTAAGGGTTGCCGATCAATAGGGGGCGAGGCTTGAAGCTGTCGCTTACCAGGCTCTTGCTGTGGTCCAGCTCATCGAAACTCAAGCCTGCCATGTCGGCCCAGGTGTGGATCAACTGCGAACTGCTGTAAGGCCGCTGCAAGTCGCCGGCGAAGCTCCAGTCGTGACTTTCGCGCCATTTGGGCGAGGCGTAGGCCATGAACGGGATGGTGTACATCGGCGCGGTCGGCTTGCCTTCGTTACGCCCCAAGGTGTCGTGGCCGGCGGAGTCGAACACGTCTTCGCCGTGGTCCGAGAGGTACAGCAAAAAGCCGTTGGGGTCGGTCTTGGCGTAGTCCTTGATCAGGCTGGAGACCACGAAGTCGTTGTATAGCACCGCGTTGTCATAGCTGTTGTAGGTCGGCAACTGCGCATCGCTGACACCCGCCGGCACGCCCTGGCGGTCGGTGAACTTGTCGAAGGTCTGCGGGTAGCGATACTGGTAGCTCATGTGGGTGCCCAGCAGGTGCACCACGATGAACTTGCGTTCGGCGGTATCGGCCAGGGCCTTGGAAAACGGCGCCAGTACATCGCCGTCGTACTGACGGGCGTTCTGGTTGCGGTTGTTGTTCAGGTACACCTGCTCGTCGGCCTGTTCGGAAAAGGTCGTGAGCATGGTGTTGCGTTTGGTCATGGTCTGCTGGTTGGTGATCCAGAAGGTCTTGTAGCCAGCCTGTTTCATCACGCTGACAATCGACGGTGTCTTGAGGTACAGGTCCGGGTTTTCTTCGTCAGCGAAGGTCAGCACCTGTTGCAGCGCTTCAATGGTGTAGGGGCGCGGGGTGATGACGTTATCGAACACGGCCAGTTGGTCGCGCAGCTTGTCCAGCTCCGGCGTGGTGTTACGCGGGTAGCCGTAGAGGCTCATGCGCTGGCGGTTGGTCGACTCGCCGATGACCAAGACAAGTGTGGACGGCTGGCCGGCCATGCTGTCCTTGAGGTTGTTCAAGGGCGGGATCTTGCTTGCACTGGTGAGCATGCCTTGCATGTTGTCCAACTGCTCGGTGTAGCGACGATAGGCGACGATCATCTGCCAAGGCACGGCAGGCTCGATGCGGGTTTCAAAACGATCGATGGCCAATTCCATGGTTTCGCTGGTGGCGATCTGCTTGACCAGTGGGTAGCCCACCACCGCAAGGACGATGGCAATGGCTGCCACGATCGACTGGCCGCGAGGCAGATACACCGGGCGCAAGCGCGTCCACAGGAAGATGGCGAAGGCGGTGTGGGCAATGAACGCCAACACGATCCACCAGGCAAAGTATTGGGTGGCGTATTCGCCGGCTTCAGAGATGTTCGACTCGAACATGATGAAGATGACGCTCTGGGAGAATTCCTGCTGGTAAATGAAGAAATAACCCAGGCTCGCCATGGAGCAAGCCCACAGCACCACGCCGATCAAGGCGGCGAGCAGGCGCGTACGACGCGGGAACAGCAGCATCGGCGCCAGCCACAGCGCACTCATGAAGAAGGCCTGGCGGAAGCCACTGAAGCCGGAGGTGCCGGTCAGTTGGATAAGAAGTTGGGTAATACCCGAGAAATACCAGAAAAACAGGAATAACCAGCCAAGGCCGGCCCAATCAAAGCCTTTCGCAGTCGTCGTGCTGCGTTTGAACATCGCCATCCAGCGCCCCATCAGAAATAGATTGTCGCGCACAGACGCGCAACATCGGGCCGCCCAGGAAGTGAGCGGCATCGCGGAGCGGGAGTATCAAGAGGGGAATGTGAAAACTTTGTGAGTTTTCTGTAGGTATTGCCTTACAACGCGTTCGGCGCGGGCATCAGCACAGGGCTGGCTTGGCATCCGACGGCTGATCGAGCTGGGCTTGAAGGTGCAAGCGCAGGCGCAGGACTTCCTGTTGCAACTGATCGCGCTCGTCTTTCAACTGGCGCAGTTCATCGCGACGGAGGGTGACGTAGAGGGTCTGTGGCGGGCGGGTCATCTGTGCTGTGCTCATTGCTTACCTCGCAAATAGCCGGTAGATCGCGGTGCCGAAACAGGTTTCTGGCAACAGTCGGAAGCAAGTTTGAATTCTTTTTCGCGGCAAGGGAACTTTTTTATTTTTGGTGGTCGTGTGACTTTTGCCGGGGTGATGGTGAAACGATGGCAACTTTTTTGCCATGAAACTACACGGATCCGCTCTGGACTAACCCTCATTAGCCTCATTGCGCTATAAACTATGTCACACATTTTTTAGAAGTTAGGAGCATCAGCACATGCAACTGGGGATTATCGGACTAGGCCGCATGGGCGGTAACATTGCGCGGCGCCTGATGCTCAATGGGCATACCACCGTTGTATACGACCGTAACGAAGCCTTCGTCAAAGCCTTGAGCGAGGAGGGCGCCACCGGTGTTGCCGACTTGAAAGCGCTGGTGGCCGGCTTGCAAAAGCCCCGTGCTGTCTGGGTCATGTTGCCAGCGGGCGCGCCCACCGAAGACACCATCAACGCACTGAGCGAACTGCTGGAAGACGGCGATGTGATCATCGACGGCGGCAACACCAACTACAAGGACGACGTGCGTCGCGGCAAGGCCCTGGCTGAAAAGGGCCTGCACTATGTGGACGTGGGCACCTCGGGCGGCGTCTGGGGCCTGGAACGGGGCTATTGCATGATGATCGGTGGCGACACCGAGACCGTGAATCGCCTCGACCCGATCTTCAAAAGCCTGGCGCCGGGCCTGGGTAACATTCCGCGCACCAAGGACCGTTCGGCCTCTGCCGACCCACGTGCCGAGCAGGGCTACATTCACGCCGGCCCAGCGGGTTCCGGGCACTTCGTCAAGATGATCCACAACGGCATCGAGTACGGGATGATGCAGGCGTTTGCCGAAGGTTTTGACATCCTCAAGACCAAGAACTCGGAAAACTTGCCGGAAGACCAGCGCTTTGACCTCAACGTTGGCGACATCGCCGAAGTCTGGCGTCGTGGCAGCGTGGTGTCGTCCTGGCTGTTGGACCTGACCGCCGACGCCCTGGCCACCGACCCGAAACTCGACGGCTACTCGGGCTCCGTGGCCGACAGCGGTGAAGGCCGTTGGACCATCGAAGCAGCGATGGAGCAGGCGGTGCCGGTTCCGGTGTTGTCAACCTCGCTGTTCGCGCGTTTCCGTTCCCGCCAGCAGAGCACCTACGGTGACAAAATGCTGTCTGCCATGCGCTTCGGCTTTGGTGGTCATGTGGAGACTTCCAAAAAATGACCGCCAACGGCAAGAAACCCAAGGCCGAACCTGCTCCACCCACCACATTGTTTCTGTTTGGCGCCCATGGCGACCTGGTCAAGCGCCTGCTCATGCCGGCGCTGTACAACCTCAGCCGTGACGGTTTGCTCGGTGATGGCCTGCGTATCGTCGGTGTTGATCACAACGCCATCAGCGATGCGGACTTTGCCAAGAAACTCGAGGACTTCATTCGTACCGAAGCCTCCAGCAAAGTCAGGGGCAATGCCGAGAACGCCCTCGACCCCGCGTTGTGGGCGCAACTGGCCAAGGGCATCAGCTACGTCGAGGGCGATTTCCTCGACGACAGCACCTATGCCGATATCGCCAGCAAGATCGCTGACAGCGGCACCGGCAATGCGGTGTTCTATCTCGCCACTGCACCGCGCTTCTTCAGTGAAGTGGTGCAGCGCCTGGGCAGTGCCGGTTTGTTGAATGAAACGGACGAGGGCTTTCGGCGCGTGGTTATCGAGAAGCCGTTCGGCTCCGACCTGGCCACCGCCGAGGCGCTCAACGCCTGCCTGCTCAAGGTGATGAGCGAGAAGCAGATCTACCGCATCGACCATTACCTGGGCAAGGAGACGGTGCAGAACATCCTGGTCAGCCGTTTCTCCAACGTGCTGTTCGAAGCGTTCTGGAACAACCACTACATCGATCACGTGCAAATCACCGCTGCTGAAACGGTAGGCGTTGAAACCCGAGGCAACTTTTTCGAAAAAACCGGCACCTTGCGCGACATGGTGCCCAACCATCTGTTCCAGCTGCTGGCAATGGTCGCCATGGAACCGCCGGCAGCCTTTGGTGCCGACGCGGTGAGGGGTGAGAAGGCCAAAGTGGTCGGTGCGATCCGCCCCTGGTCGCTGGAAGATGCGCGGGCCAACTCGGTGCGCGGCCAATACACCGCTGGCGAAATCGCCGGCAAGCCATTGCCCGGCTATCGCGAAGAAGCCAACGTCGCGCCGGACAGCAGCACCGAGACGTTCGTCGCGCTAAAAGTGATGATTGATAACTGGCGTTGGGTCGGTGTGCCGTTTTACCTGCGTACCGGCAAGCGCATGAGCATCCGCGACACCGAGATCGTGATCTGCTTCAAACAGGCACCTTATGCGCAATTTCGCGATACCGAAGTCGATGAGCTCAAGCCCACTTACCTGAAAATCCAGATCCAGCCGAACGAAGGCATGTGGTTCGACCTGTTGGCCAAGCAGCCTGGGCCGACCCTGGAGATGGCCAATATCGAGTTGGGCTTTGACTACAAGGACTTCTTCGAAATGCAGCCGTCGACGGGTTACGAAACCCTGATCTACGACTGCATGACCGGCGACCAGACCTTGTTCCAGCGTGCCGACAACATCGAGAACGGTTGGCGTGCGGTGCAGCCGTTCCTGGATGCGTGGAAGGAAGATGATGGTATCCAGGCCTACAAGGCCGGTGAAGATGGCCCAGCGGCGGCCGATGCCTTGCTGGCCCGCGATGGCCGCGCCTGGCATAGCCTCGGATGAGTGACGTGACGATTCATCCCGTCCGGTTTGTCCTCAGTGATGTGGACGGGACGCTATTGCATCCCGACCACAGCCTCAGCCAACGCACCGCCGATGCCATTCGCGCTATGCGCGAGGCTGGGGTGATTTTCAGCCTGGCCAGCGGGCGTCCGCCCAAGGCCATGCGGCATTTGATCGAGACCTTTGGCATCGATGTGCCAGTGGCTGGCTTTAATGGCGGTACGTTGGTCAACCCAGATGGCAGCATCCTGGTTGCTCATCATCTGCCGGCGGAAGCGGCGCTGATCACCCTGTCGCTGTTTTCCAGCGAGCCGGACGTGGAAGTCTGGGTGTTTGCCGATGGCGACTGGCTGCGCCGTGATCCGCCCGGGCCCATGGTGCAGCGCGAAGCCGATGGCTTGGGCTATGGGCCGGTAGTGGTGGAGAGTTTCGAGCCTTACCTGGACAGGGTCGACAAGATCGTCGCCGCCAGCAACAACACCCAGTTGTTGGTGGAGCTGGAAGCGCAATTGCAGCCGAAAGTGCAGGGGTTGGCCCAGGTGTCGCGTTCGCAGCCGGTGTATCTGGACGTGACCGCGATGCTGGCCAATAAAGGCGAAGCCTTGAAAACCCTGGCTGAACACCTGGGCGTACCGCTTGCACAAACGGCTGCGATTGGAGACGGTGGCAATGACCCGGCGATGTTTCATGTGGCGGGGTTGTCGATTGCCATGGGCCAGGCCGAAGAAACCGTCAAGCGCCAGGCCAATGTGGTCACCGGCAGCAATGTCGAAGACGGCGCTGCCGAGGCGTTCGAACGCTTTATTCTCGCCGCACGTTAAGCGTGCACGTATGACTGTACAACTTCCAGCTCAAGTTTTACTTGGGCTGGAAGTTGCTGCATTGCATTACTTTGGCATCGCCCAGTGTTGCAACTGGTGGCCATCTTTATCGAGCTCGGCACGGGCCTGCAATAGCAGGTTTTCAAGTTGGGCCGGGTCGGTATAGGCAGTCGACGGCAACTGTTTGCTGCCGATGCGGGTGTTGGTGCGGTCGATGACGCTCAGGCTGAGGGCGCCAACGCCATCGTGCCAGGCCACGCATTGAAAAGGCTGGAAGGCACGGTCTGCAATCAAAAGAGCTTCGTTGATGCGCAGCGGAGCGTTCATTTGGGTCTTCTCTCTGTATGCCCATTCAAGTGAGTACCGGCGGTTGGGCTGACCGTGCGGTGGGTTACTTGTACTGATGCACGATGGTGGGGTGCGGGTCACATGCTAGGGCAAGAAATTTTAACGTTCCCTGATTGACGTCATGTAAGCGGCTGTTTTGAAAGCGCAATAAACCTTTCACTGGCGAGCAACTTCTGGCGCGCTACGAAACAGGCATGGCTTTTTGCCCACGCTTATAGCGAAAGGGTACAAGGTAAGCGTCAAGATCTTGCTAGGGTTACCAACAGTCGACACAAACTGTTGTTTCTAAATAACTTTAACAATATTGGCGCCAAGGAACAGTCATGGTTGCGACACCCGCTCAACGCCGCTTACTGGTGGTCGACCCCTGTGACGATTGCCACGGGTTATTACCCGGTTTACGCACCGCCGGCTGGGAAGTGGACAGCTGTGCCTTGGAGGCGGTAGGTGAGCGCTCCTGCGATGTGGGCCTGCTGCGTTTGCAACGCGATCACCTGGAACGCCCTGAAGCAGTCAAAGAGTTGATTGGTCGCAGCGGCACCGAGTGGATCGCCGTGCTCAGCCAGGATGTACTGCGTTTGCAGAACGTCGGCGATTTTGTCTGCGAATGGTTTTTCGACTTTCATACCTTGCCCTTCGATGTGTCCCGGGTGCAGGTGACCCTGGGCCGTGCGTTCGGCATGGCGCGCCTGCGTGGCAAGGGCTACGCCCCGGTGGATGAGCCCCATGAATTGCTGGGCGAAAGCCGTCCCATCCGAGAGTTGCGCAAGTTGTTGTCCAAGTTGGCGCCTACTGAGTCCCCGGTGCTGATCCGCGGTGACAGCGGTACGGGCAAAGAGTTAGTGGCCAAGACTTTGCACCGCCAATCCCAGCGGCACGCCAAGCCGTTTGTCGCGATCAATTGCGGCGCCATCCCTGAACATCTGATCCAGTCCGAGTTGTTCGGCCACGAAAAAGGCGCGTTCACCGGCGCCCACCAGCGCAAGATCGGACGTATTGAAGCGGCCAACGGCGGCACGCTGTTCCTCGATGAAATCGGCGATCTGCCGATGGAGTTGCAAGCCAACCTGTTGCGCTTTCTTCAGGAAAAACACATCGAACGCGTTGGTGGCAGCCAGCCGATCCCGGTGGATGTACGCGTGTTGGCTGCCACCCACGTCAACCTCGAGGCCGCGGTGGAGAAGGGCGCCTTTCGCGAAGACCTGTATTACCGCCTAAATGTGCTGCAAGTGGTCACCGCGCCGTTGCGTGAACGTCATGGCGACGTGGCAATGCTGGCTAACCACTTTTCACGTTTCTACAGCCAGGAAACCGGACGGCGCCCGCGCAGTTTCAGCGAAGAGGCTTTGGTGGCGATGGGGCAACACCCGTGGCCGGGCAATGTGCGTGAACTGGCCAACCGCGTACGGCGCGGCCTGGTGCTGGCCGAAGGGCGGCAGATCGAAGCGGTTGACCTAGGGCTGCAGGGCCAGCAGGTCATTTCGGCGCCGATGGCGACATTGGAAGACTACAAGCACCGTGCCGAACGCCAGGCGCTGTGCGATGTGCTCAACCGGCACAGCGACAACCTCAGTGTCGCGGCCCGCGTGCTGGGGATTTCCCGGCCGACGTTCTACCGGTTGCTGCACAAACACCAGATCCGCTAGGGCGGGTAAAACCAAAGTGGGAGTTGGCTTGCCTGCGAAAGCGGTGGTTCAGTTAAAGCTTCAGTGACTGACACTCCGCTTTCGCGGGCAAGCCCGCTCCCACAGGGGATCTGTGCCAGGCGCTGATCCTGTGGGCAATGCATGGCTAATGTGGGAGCTGGCTTGCCTGCGAAAGCGGTGGTTCAGTTGAAAACTCAGTGACTGACA
>NZ_JAENSV010000041.1:0-40908 GCF_016613265.1 Pseudomonas sp. MF6751 | reverse complement strand
AGGCAAGCCAGCTCCCACATTGGATCGCAGGGCATCAGTTATATCTGTGTCGGCTGCCAGGCCGTCACGGGAGCAAGCTCCCTCGCCACAGATTTAGCGTCGTGCCGAAGTTGTGTAGATACCTATGGCCATCGCAGGCAAGCCACACAGGGGTTTTGTGGTGTCGGTTGAGGCTGGGTTACTTGGGGTAGAGCGGCGGCAAGCTGGTGGTGTCGGTGGCCGGGTCTTGCTCGCGTTCGGCCACGGGGATGGCCTTGATCGCTCGCCACAGGTCATCACCCAACCAGTATTGGCCGCTTTCGCTATACAGCGCGCCATTCAAGCCATCCAGGGCATCGGACAGCGGCACAAACCGTGCGGCCATGTCGGCCAGGGTTTCGGGTTGTTGCCTTGCCCAGGCGTCAAGGGCCTGGCGGGTAGCATGAGGGTCGTTGGCCTGGGTGGCGCGCTTGAGGTCGTCGAGCAGGGTGCGTGGGCTGGGGCCGGTTTGCGCGGCGCGTTGTACCGCCGGTTGCCGGCGTGCGCGCCACCACAGGCCAAAGCCTAGCAGGGTGGTGCAGGCCAGTATCAGTGTGCTCAGTTGCCACAGCCACAGGCGGTCATCGTCGGGGGCGGTGATGATGGTCGGTGTCGCCGGGGTGTCCACCACCAGGCTGGGGTTCACCGCCACTTGCACGGTGCGCGCCGGCAGGCTGGTGCGTTCCAGATGATCTTCGTGGGTGTTCCACCACACCACTTCCACGGCGGGCAGTTCCAGCTCGCCGGCGCGGGTCGGCACCAGGGCTTCGCGGTCTTCACGGCTGCCGGTCAGGCCGCGGTCGCTGGTACGGTTAGCCATCACTGGTTGGTCGGGGTAGCGGCGCAGGCCGTTGACCTCGGTGCCGGGCAGCGCCGGCAATTGCGCGCTGGACAGGCCTTCGGCCTCCACGGTGAGGCTGCGGGTCAGGGAGTCGCCGACTTGCACGTGCTCCGGCGTGGGGTTCCAGCCTTCGCTCAAGGTCAGGCTGCGCGCGGGCAGCCAGGGAGTGTCGGCGGGGTAGGCGTCCGGTTGGGGTTTGACCGTCAAGGGCAGGGGCGCGGAGCTGACGTGAATCATCTTGCCCGGCTTGGTGCCCTGCAGGGTGTTTTCCTGGGGCGGGCGCGATTCCACCAGGGTGGCGCTGAAGGTCTGCGCCGGAATCACCACGGCGCCGCTGTGTTGCGGGTAGAGGGCGTAGCGGGTTTCGATCACGCCATGGCGGATGCTGTTGATGACCTTTTCATAGGTGCGCGATTCGCCCAGTTGTTCGACACGTGCATCCGGTATCTGCAAGGGCGTGAGGCTGCTGTCGTCATACAGCGACACCGAGTGGTACACGCGCACGGTCAGTAGGGCCTGGGCCTGCACGTACACGCTGGTCTGGTCGAGGCTGGCTTCGATGAACACCGGGGCCAGTTCGGCGCTGGTGTTCTGGCTGGCGCTTTCCACCACCTGCAGGGTGATCGGCTGGGTCTTGAGTGCGCCCACCTGCAACGGCGGAATCACCACGTTGCCGTTCACCTTGGGCAGCAGGGTGATGATCCAACGGGTGGTAGCGTGGTTGTCGCCGTCCAGCGTGGTGAGTTGGTTGATCTGGCGGGTGCCGCTGACTTCGAACTGCGCGTCCAGGGGCGACAAGTCCGGTTTGCCAAACTGGGTCACATCACTGGATTGCACCGTCAGCTCCACCGTTTCCCCGGAGTTGAGGCGGCTGCGGTCTACGCTGGCGACCAGGTCCGCCGCCTGGGCGTGGCCTGCCGACAACGCGAGCAGGAGCAAAAGGGTGGTGCGGCGGCTCATCGAGTGGTGTCCTGATGTTGTTGCTGTTCGTACCAGAATTTGCGGCGCAACAGCTCGCCGGGGTTGTCCGGGATCTCCTGCAACCATTGCTCCAGTGCTTGGCGGCGCTCGCCTTCCAGGCGTGTGTCGGCGGGGCGCAGTGGCGGCGTGGTGGTCTGCTCGTCACCCAGTTCGCTGCCAGGCACTTCATTACCGCCTGGCTGTGGCGCGGCGCCTGTCTGAGTCTCAGCGGTACCGGCTTCGCCCTGGCCGTGGGACGATTGCTCACCGCCCTGGGCCGTTTGTGCGCTGGTGCCCGGTTGCGCAGTTTGGCCGGGTTGGGCGGTTTCGTCATCTTCGTTTTTTGCAGGCGGGTCCGGCTCGGGCTGCGTTTGCTCCTGCATCAGCGCTTCAACCAAGGCTTTGTTTTTCAGCGCCGGCTGCAAATCGGGCTGGGCTTCCAGGGCTTGTTCATACGCATCAAGGGCCGCTTCAAGTTCACCGGACTTGGCCAGGGCATTGCCGCGGTTGTAGTGGGAATAGGCGTCGCTGCCTTGGGCAAACCGCTTGATGGCCTCGGCGTAATTGCCGGCTTCATACAGCGCCACGCCTTGCCATTGCGGGTCCTGGAAGTGTTCGGCGGCTTCGGCCGGGCGTTTGTGCTTGAGCAGGTACTGGCCTTGTTGGTCGGGGCGTAGCCACAGGTCCTGCAACCCAAAGGCGTAGCTGGGTTGCGGCGCACCCATCAGCAGCAAGGGCAGGCAGAACAGCCAGCCGCGACGCCCGGCGCACGCGGCCAGCAGCAACAACGGCAAGAGCAGCCAATAACCCTGGTCGGCCCAGCTGTCCAGGCGCAGCCGTTGGCCGTCGTCGCGCAGGGCTTGGGCGCTGTCGAGCATGCCGAGTTGGCGCAGGTCCTTGTCATCCAGGCGCGCTGCACGGTAGCGGCCGCCCATTTCGCTGGCGAACGCCTTGAGGGTCGGGCTGTCGAGACGCGGCACCAGGATCGCGCCCTGGTCGTCCTTGAGGAATTCACCGCTCTCCTGAGTCACCGGCGTACCTTCGCGACTGCCGATGCCGAGGATCGACAACGTTGGAGCCTGGGCACTTTGCAGTTGCAGGCGGATGCCTTGGCGCTCTTGTTTGGACAGTGAGGAACCGATCAGCAGCAGGCGCCCCTGGCCAAGACCGCCTTGCTTGAGCAGGCCCAGGGCTTTTTCCACGGCAAGATCGGCACGATGGCCGGGCTCGGGCATGATCGAGGGGCGCAGGGCTTCCAACAGGTTGCGGCTGGTGGCCAGGTCATCGGACAGCGGCACCAAGGTATGGGCGCTGCCGGCGTACACGATGATGGCTGTTTGCGCATCGGTGCGCGCTTGCAGCAAGTCATACAGCTTGCGCCGCGCCTGTTCCAGGCGGTTGGGCGGGCTGTCGGTGGCGAGCATTTCCGGGGTCAGTTCCAGCAGCACCACCAAGGGGTCGGAAGGTTTCTGGCTGGCTTGTTCAGCCCGTTGCCAACTGGGGCCCAATAACGCGAGCACGGCCAACAGCCAGGCGATGCCGAGCACCACCCACGGCGATTTACTCTCGCGGCCATTGCCACCGCTGAGCAACTCGGCATGGAACGCCGGCGGCAGGATCATCTGCCAGCGCCCGGCGCGCTTTTGCCGATGCCACAACTGCCACAGCAACCAGCCAAGCACGGGCAGCAACAACAGCCACCAGGGGCGCAACCAGTGCGGCCACAGCGCGATCATCGACGCCTCCGCAAACGCAGGCGCTGCAGACGCTGGCGCCATTCAGGGTGTTGCTGCAAAAACATGCTCCTGCTCGATAGCCTGTTGAAGGCTCGTTGCAAAGCGTTGTTCGGCCAGCGTTCCTGGATCACCAGCAACAGGCTCAACACCAACGCCAAGGCCAATGGGCCGCTGTACAGCGCCTGGGCCGGGCGGGCCTGGGTGGGTTGTTGTTCCACGGGCTCCAGGGTGTCGAGGGTGTCCTTGATCTTCAGCAGTTCCTCGCCGTCTCGGGCGCGGAAATACTGGCCGCCGGTGGTCTCGGCCAGTGCCTTGAGCGCCGGTTCGTCGAGGTCCAGGCTCGGGTTTACGCCAAGGATGCCCAGGGAGCCGGTTTGCTCGGGGTCGGCGCCGATGCCGATGGGGTAGATTTTCACGCCTTCCTCGGCCGCCAGGCGCGCGGCGGTCAACGGGTCGATCTGCCCGGCGTTGTTGGCGCCGTCGGTGACCAGGATCAGCACACGGCTTTGCGCCGGGCGCTGGCGCAGGCGTTTTATGGCCAGGCCGATGGCGTCGCCGATGGCGGTGTTCTTGCCAGCAATGCCGATGCGCGCTTCATCCAGCCAGGTGCGCACGGTGCGGCGGTCAAAGGTCAGGGGCGCTTGCAGGTAGGCTTGGCTGCCGAACAGGATCAGGCCCACGCGGTCACCTTCACGCTCCTCCAGAAAGTCTCCCAGCAGGTGCTTGACCAGGGCCAGGCGGCTGACGTCTTCGTCCTGCCAATGCATGTCGGGAAAATCCATGGAGCCAGAGACATCCACCGCCACCAGCAAATCCCGGCCGCTGGCAGCAATCGGCAAGGGTTCGCCCAGCCATTGCGGGCGGGCGGCGGCGGTCAACAGCAGCAACCACAGCACCACGAATGGGGCTTGCTGGCGCCAGCCGGGCAGGTTGACGCGGGCGCGGCGGCGGGCCAGGCCTTCGAGGTCGCTGAGGTAGCTGACTTTGAGCGCCGGTTCGCCGCTGTCGGCCACGGGCAGCACCAGGCGCATGACCCAGGGCAGTGGCAACAGGGCGAAGATCCACGGCCAGGCGAACTCAAACATGTTTGCGAATCCAGGTGTCGACGGCTTGGGTGAGGCCGGCGATGGCTTTGTCGTCGAGCTTGCATTCGGGTTTGTAGGCGCCTTCCACCAACACCATCCAGCGCGTCAGGCCGGCGGCGGGGCAGCGGTTGTCCAGGAAGGCCAGCCATTTGCGCCCGTTGAGGGTATGGCTCTGGCTATAAGGGTAGTCGTTACGGCACAGGCGCTTGAGCAGGCCGTTGAGTTGCTGCAGCCAGGCGCCCGCAGGCGCACCGTCGTAGGGCTTGGGCATCAAAGCCAACTCGGCCAGGGCGGCGATACGCAACGGGTCCAGCGGTTGTTCGGCGCGGGCCACAGGGCGGCGGGCCGGCAGGAAACGGCGCAACCACCACAAGCCCCAACCGAGCAGTGGGATCACCAGCAGCAACAGCCACCAGCCCGGCGCAGGTGGCCAGAAGCCAATGGCGGGCGGGGCGATCAGCGGTTGCAGTTGGTCCAGGCTGCTCATGGTTTTTTAACCGGGCGTTGCGGGTTGAGGTATTCGCGCAGTTGCTCGACCATTTCACTCTGGGTGCTCAAGGGCATCAACAACAGCCGCAGTTTCTGCGCGAGCAGTTCCCAGCGAGCGATATGCGCTTCGGCCTGGGCCTTGTAGGCCTGGCGCAGGTCGATGTTCAGCGTGTCCAATTCCAGTTGCGCGCCCCTTTGCGCGAAACGCAGCAGCCCGGCGGCGGGCAGGGCGTGGTCCAGCGGGTCGGAGATCGGTAATAACAGCAGGTCGCAATGGCGCGCCAGCAGGCTCAGCTGTTGCTCGGCGCCTTCGGTGAGGGCGCGCTCATCACAGATCACCACCACCAGGCTGCCCGGGCGCAGCACCTCGCGGCCACGGCGCAAGGCCATGCCCAGGGCATCCGCTTCCGGCTGACGCTCGGTGTTCAGGCTCTGGTTGACCCGCACCAGCCGGTTGAGCAGTTGCAACAGGCTCTGTTTGCTGCGCCGTGGCTTGATCTCGTAGTGCTCGTTGTCGCCGAACACCAGCCCGCCCACCCGGTCGTTATGGCCAAGAGCGGCCCAACCGATCAGGCTGGCGGCCTGGGCGGCAAGCACCGACTTGAACATTTGCCCCGAGCCGAAAAACAGCCGGCAACTTTGTTCGACCATGATGAAAATCGGCCGTTCGCGCTCTTCGTGGAACAGCTTGGTGTGCGGCTCCTGGGTACGCGCGGTGACGCGCCAGTCGATGGTGCGCACGTCGTCGCCGGCCTGGTACACGCGCACCTGGTCGAAATCGACGCCACGCCCGCGCAGCTTGGAGTGATGCAGGCCCACCAGTGGGCTACGCTGGCCAGGCGTGGAGAACAACTGCACCTCACGCACGCGGTGGCGCATCTCAATCAATTCACTGAGGGTTACGCGGATGCCATCGCTTGCGTTCATCGACTTCAAGCGACGGCAACGACGTCGAGAATGCGTTGCACCACGCGGTCCTGGTCGACACCGGCGGCTTCGGCCTCGAACGACAGGATGATGCGGTGACGCAGCACGTCGAACAAGACCGCCTGGATATCTTCCGGGCTGACAAAATCGCGACCGGCCAACCAGGCATGGGCCCGGGCACAACGGTCCAGAGCGATGGAGCCACGAGGGCTGGCGCCATAGGCGATCCACTCGGCCATTTCCGGGTCGAACTTGGCAGGGGTGCGCGTGGCCATCACCAGTTGCACCAGGTATTCCTCCACGGCATCGGCCATGTACAGGCCGAGGATTTCCTTGCGGGCGGCAAAGATGGCCTGTTGGCTGACCCGGCGCTCGGGCTTGGTTTCGCCATTGAGTGCTTCGCCACGAGCTTGCTGCAGGATGCGGCGCTCGACGGCGGCGTCCGGGAAGCCGATCTTGACGTGCATCAGGAACCGGTCGAGCTGCGCTTCGGGCAGCGGGTAGGTGCCTTCCTGCTCGATGGGGTTTTGCGTGGCCATCACCAGGAACAGCGGCGACAGCTCATAGGTGCTGCGGCCCACGCTGACCTGGCGCTCGGCCATGGCTTCGAGCAAGGCCGACTGCACCTTGGCCGGGGCACGGTTGATTTCGTCTGCGAGCACCAGGTTATGGAAGATCGGCCCCTGCTGGAATACGAAGCTGCCGGTTTCCGGACGATAGATCTCGGTGCCGGTGATATCGGCGGGCAACAGGTCGGGGGTGAACTGGATACGATGGAACTGCGCTTCGATCCCTTCGGCCAACTCCTTGATCGCCTTGGTCTTGGCCAGTCCCGGTGCGCCTTCGACCAGCATATGGCCGTCAGCGAGCAGGGCGATCAGCAGGCGATCGATGAGTTTTTCCTGGCCGAGAATCTGCGTAGAAAGAAAGGTTCGCAGCGCAAGCAGCGCTTCACGATGTTCCATCGATGACGGTTCCTGGAAAGATGAGCCTGGGTGTCGTGACAGAACACCGGGCCTGGGGCGTTTACTTTAATGCATCGCGGGGTGCGGCGACTAACGGCTTGATGGGTATTTTTGGCGAAACTTACAGGATTGCGGTGTGAGAGGCATAACAGTTGGGTAGGTAGAGCACGGTCACTGTGGGAGCTGGCTTGCCTGCGATCCAGTCAACTCGGTGATTCAGGCACACCGAGTCGATACCTTCGCAGGCAAGCCAGCTCCCACATTTGGATCGCCGTGCCTCAGCCAGATCAGCGTCGGCTGTCAGGCCGTCACGGGAGCAAGCTCCCTCGCCACGGATTTAGCGTCGTGCCGAAGTTTCAAGTGACCGGTTTCAAGTCCGAATGAACGTGCCGGTGCCTGTGAGGATGTTCTGCAGGGTTTGCTGCACTTCGGCCATGTCTGACGCGGCGGTGCTGTGGGTGATCTCCAGCTGGTCCTTGCCGCCCAGGGCATCGGCATCGCCGGCCGCCAGTTCGATCAATAAGGTGGTGTCGCCCAACGTCACTTTCAGCCCATCCAGGGTCGAAGGTTCGTAGTCCCAGGTCAGCTCCACTTCGTCTTCATCCGGGTAACGGGTGAGCATGAACATTTCGCCGTTCTTGCCGTGGCAGCAAAGCATGGCCATGTTGTCTTCTTCGTCGTCGCACGGGGTGGCCATCAGGGCGTCGGTTTTCAGCTGCAGCATGGGGCAATCCTGTGTAGGGGAGGGCAATTGTGCCACTGCGGCGAATTTTGTGCTTCATCCTGTGTCGGAAGTTGGGCATGACCTGACGGGCCGGATCGGTCATTTCTGGTACTGATGGTGTGCAAAGTAGCAAGATTTTCTACCGAAAATCCGAGGTTGCCCAAGTTGCAACCGGCACCCTGCTTACCGATGACCGAATATGTCGCAGCGTTGCAAGCAGCGTTCTTCCTACACTCGTTAAGCTGCGCAACGGATGTGCCCTGTGCCAGGCGCCTGACCTGCCCGTCGTATCGTCATCTGGCCAACGGCATGCCGTATGGAAGTTGTATGTGACCTGACTGTCCTGTCCAGCTTCACCCACCTGTCACCCTGATTCGTTTATGGTGCTTGTCAGCACACCAGCGAACAGAGCTGACGGTCTCCCCGCAAGGGGATAACACGCGACGCTTTCATCAATAACAAGCCCAAGCGGAGTACCACAGATGGCGTTCTTCACCGCAGCCAGCAAGGCCGACTTCCAGCATCAACTGCAAGCGGCACTGGCGCAGCACCTCAGTGAACAGGCACTGCCACAAGTGGCGCTGTTCGCTGAACAATTCTTCGGCATCATTTCTCTGGACGAACTGACCCAGCGTCGCCTTTCCGACCTGGCCGGTTGCACCCTGTCTGCCTGGCGCCTGCTTGAGCGCTTTGATCACACCCAACCGCAAGTGCGGGTCTACAACCCCGATTACGAACGTCATGGCTGGCAATCGACCCACACTGCGGTCGAAGTGCTGCACCATGACCTGCCCTTTCTGGTCGATTCGGTACGCACAGAGCTGAACCGCCGTGGCTACAGCATCCATACCCTGCAAACCACCGTGCTCAGCGTGCGTCGTGGCAGCAAGGGCGAGCTGCTGGAAATCCTGCCCAAGGGCACCCAGGGCGAAGGCATCCTGCAAGAATCGCTGATGTACCTGGAGATCGACCGCTGCGCCAACGCCGCCGAACTGAACGTGCTAAGCAAAGAGCTTGAGCAGGTGCTGGGCGAAGTACGCGTGGCCGTGGCCGATTTCGAACCGATGAAAGCCAAGGTCCAGGACTTGCTGGCCGGTATCGACGCCAGCGCGTTCGCCATCGACGGCGAAGAAAAAGCCGAGATCAAGAACTTCCTCGAATGGCTGGTGGGCAACCACTTCACCTTCCTGGGCTACGAAGAGTTCGTGGTACGTGACGAGGCGGACGGCGGTCATATCGAATATGACGCCAGCTCCTTCCTCGGTCTGACCAAGCTGCTGCGCGCCGGCCTCACCGCCGAAGACCTGCGCATCGAAGACTACGCCGTGGCCTACCTGCGCGAGCCGACCGTGCTGTCGTTCGCCAAGGCCGCCCACCCAAGCCGCGTGCACCGCCCGGCCTACCCGGACTACGTGTCGATCCGCGAGATCAGCGCCGACGGCAAGGTCATCAAGGAACACCGTTTCATGGGCCTGTACACCTCCTCGGTGTACGGCGAAAGCGTGCGGGTGATCCCTTACATCCGTCGCAAGGTCGCGGAAATCGAACGTCGTTCGGGCTTCCAGGCCAAGGCGCACCTGGGTAAAGAGCTTGCCCAGGTGGTGGAAGTACTGCCCCGTGACGACCTGTTCCAGACTCCGGTCGACGAACTGTTCAGCACCGTGATGTCGATCGTGCAGATCCAGGAGCGCAACAAGATCCGCGTGTTCCTGCGCAAAGACCCCTACGGTCGTTTCTGCTACTGCCTGGCGTACGTGCCACGCGACATCTATTCCACCGAAGTGCGCCAGAAGATCCAGCAAGTGCTGATGGACCGTCTGAAGGCCTCGGACTGCGAGTTCTGGACCTTCTTCTCCGAGTCCGTGCTTGCCCGTGTACAACTGATTCTGCGGGTTGACCCGAAGAACCGCCTGGACATCGACCCGCTGCAACTGGAAAAAGAAGTGGTGCAGGCCTGCCGCAGCTGGCAGGACGACTACGCCAGCCTGGTAGTGGAAAGCTTCGGCGAAGCCCAGGGCACCAACGTGCTGGCGGATTTCCCCAAAGGCTTCCCGGCCGGCTACCGCGAGCGTTTCGCCGCGCATTCGGCTGTGGTCGACATGCAGCACCTCAACAGCCTGACCGAAGCCAACCCTCTGGTAATGAGCTTCTATCAGCCGCTGGGCCAGGTCTCCGGCCAGCGCGAGCTGCATTGCAAGCTCTACCACGCTGACACGCCGCTGGCGCTGTCCGACGTGCTGCCGATTCTGGAAAACCTCGGCCTGCGTGTGCTGGGCGAGTTCCCGTATCGCCTGCGCCATGCCAATGGCCGTGAGTTCTGGATTCATGACTTTGCGTTCATCGCCGCCGAAGGCGTGAACCTGGATATCCAGCAGCTCAACGACACCCTGCAGGATGCATTTGTGCACATCGTGCATGGCGATGCCGAGAACGATGCGTTCAACCGCCTGGTCCTCACTGCCGGCCTGCCATGGCGCGACGTGGCGCTGCTGCGTGCCTATGCCCGTTACCTGAAGCAGATTCGCCTGGGCTTCGACCTGGGTTACATCGCCAGCACCCTGAACAACCACACCGACATCGCCCGCGAGTTGACCCGGTTGTTCAAGACCCGCTTCTACCTGGCGCGCAAGCTCACTGCCGACGACCTGGAAGACAAGCAGCAACGCCTGGAGCAAGCGATCCTCAGCGCCCTGGACGACGTTCAGGTGCTCAACGAAGACCGCATCCTGCGTCGCTACCTGGACCTGATCAAGGCCACCCTGCGCACCAACTTCTACCAGACCGATGCCAACGGCCAGAACAAGTCGTACTTCAGCTTCAAGTTCGACCCGCGTGCTATCCCCGAGCTGCCCAAGCCAGTGCCGAAGTTTGAAATCTTCGTGTACTCGCCGCGGGTCGAAGGCGTGCACCTGCGCTTTGGCAACGTGGCCCGTGGCGGCCTGCGCTGGTCGGACCGTGAAGAAGACTTCCGCACCGAAGTGCTTGGCCTGGTAAAAGCCCAGCAAGTGAAGAACTCGGTGATCGTGCCGGTGGGCGCCAAGGGCGGCTTCCTGCCGCGTCGCCTGCCATTGGGCGGCAGCCGGGACGAGATCGCGGCCGAAGGCATCGCCTGCTACCGCATCTTCATTTCCGGCCTGTTGGACATCACCGACAACCTGAAAGACGGCGCCCTGGTGCCGCCGGCCAACGTCGTGCGTCATGACGACGATGACCCGTACCTGGTGGTGGCGGCGGACAAGGGCACTGCGACCTTCTCCGACATCGCCAATGGTATTGCCATCGACTACGGCTTCTGGCTGGGCGATGCGTTCGCTTCCGGTGGTTCGGCCGGTTACGACCACAAGAAAATGGGCATCACCGCCAAGGGCGCGTGGGTAGGTGTACAGCGTCACTTCCGTGAGCGCGGCATCAACGTGCAGGAAGACAGCATCACTGTGGTAGGCGTCGGCGATATGGCCGGTGACGTGTTCGGTAACGGCTTGTTGATGTCGGACAAACTGCAACTGGTCGCAGCGTTCAACCACCTGCATATCTTCGTCGACCCGAACCCGAACCCGGCCACCAGCTTCGTCGAGCGCAAGCGTTTGTTCGAACTGCCGCGTTCGGCCTGGACCGACTACGACACCAGCATCATGTCTGAAGGTGGCGGTATCTTCTCGCGCAGCGCGAAAAGCATTGCCATCTCGCCACAGATGAAAGAACGCTTCGACATCCAGGCCGACAAGCTGACCCCGACCGAACTGCTCAACGCCTTGCTCAAGGCGCCGGTGGACCTGTTGTGGAACGGCGGTATCGGTACCTACGTCAAGGCCAGCACCGAGAGCCATGCCGATGTGGGCGACAAGGCCAACGACGCACTGCGCGTCAACGGCAACGAGCTGCGCTGCAAGGTAGTGGGCGAGGGCGGTAACCTCGGCATGACCCAGCTGGGGCGTGTGGAATTCGGCCTCAATGGCGGCGGTTCCAACACTGACTTCATCGACAACGCCGGTGGCGTGGATTGCTCCGACCACGAAGTGAACATCAAGATCCTGCTCAACGAAGTGGTGCAGGCCGGTGACATGACCGACAAGCAGCGCAACCAGCTGCTGGCGAGCATGACCGACGAAGTCGGCAACCTGGTGTTGGGCAACAACTACAAGCAGACCCAGGCTCTGTCCCTGGCTGCGCGCAAAGCTTACGAGCGCGCTGCCGAGTACAAGCGCCTGATGAGCGACCTGGAAGGCCGTGGCAAGCTGGACCGCGCCATCGAGTACCTGCCGACCGAGGAGCAGCTCACCGAGCGCGCCTCCAGCGGCAAGGGCCTGACCCGTCCGGAACTGTCGGTGCTGATCTCGTACAGCAAGATCGACCTCAAGGAAGCATTGCTCAAGTCGCTGGTACCGGATGACGAGTACCTGACCCGTGACATGGAGACCGCGTTCCCACCGAGCCTGGTGGCCAAGTTCGGCGAAGCCATGCGTCGCCATCGTCTGAAGCGCGAGATCGTCAGCACTCAGATCGCCAACGATCTGGTCAACCACATGGGCATCACCTTCGTTCAGCGACTCAAAGAGTCGACCGGCATGAGCCCGGCGAACGTGGCGGGCGCTTATGTGATCGTGCGGGACATCTTCCATCTCCCGCACTGGTTCCGTCAGATTGAAGCCCTGGACCACCAGGTTTCCGCTGACGTGCAACTGGAGCTGATGGACGAGTTGATGCGCCTGGGCCGTCGCGCTACGCGCTGGTTCCTGCGCAGCCGTCGCAACGAGCAAGACGCCGGGCGCGACACCGCGCACTTCGGTCCGCACCTGGCCGCGCTGGGCCTCAAGCTCGACGAACTGCTGGAAGGCCCGACCCGCGAAGGCTGGCAGAACCGCTACCAGGCCTACACCCAGGCCGGCGTACCGGAGTTGTTGGCACGCATGGTTGCAGGCACTACCCACCTGTACACCTTGCTGCCGATCATCGAAGCCGCCGACGTGACCGGGCATGACGCCGCCGAAGTGGCCAAGGCTTACTTCGCCGTGGGCAGCGCCCTGGACTTGCCATGGTACCTGCAGCAGATCAGTGATCTGCCGGTTGCCAACAACTGGCAGGCCCAGGCCCGCGAAGCCTTCCGCGATGACGTGGACTGGCAGCAACGGGCGATCACCATTTCGGTCTTGCAAATGGCCGATGCGCCACAAGACATGGAAGCCCGCGTGGCCCTGTGGCTTGAGCAGCATCAGGACATGGCGGATCGCTGGCGCGCCATGATGGTGGAAATTCGTGCCGCAGTGGGCACGGACTACGCCATGTACGCGGTGGCCAACCGTGAGTTGCTGGACCTGGCGTTGAGTGGCCAGTCGGTGTTGCAACCGGCTTGATGACTCGCTAAACCAAAAGCCCCCGCATCGTGAGATGCGGGGGCTTTTTATTTGATCTGGAATGCGATCAATGTGGGAGCTGGCTTGCCTGCGATAGCGGCGGGTCAGTTAATAATTTGGTCACTGGTACACCGCTATCGCAGGCAAGCCAGCTCCCACAGTTTTAAATTTACTCACTTGGAGTCAGTGGTGTTTGAGTAGTTGGGTTTCCAGGTGATCCAGGTGCTGGGTCATCAGGGCGACAGCCGTGTGGGCGTCGCGCTGTTCCACGGCATCCACAATCGCCACATGCTCCTGCCACGCGCAATAGGTGCAGGCCTTTTTTTCAAATTGCGCAATGATCAACGACGTCAACGGCACCAGGCTGTTGAGAAACTGTGCCAACGGCGCATTGCCTGCCATGTGCGCCAGTTGCAGATGAAACTCTCCCGAAAACCGGATCGCCGGCCCCCGCTGGTCACGCTCAATGGCGTTGCGCTCCTGTGCAATCAGCTCGCGCAGTTGGCGAATTTGCATCGCTGTGGCCTGGGCGCAGGCCAGTTGCACCACGGTCATTTCGGTGAGGCGCCGTGCTTCCAGAATCTGCCGTGTATGCTGGGCATCCGGCGCGGCGACCTGGGCGCGCTGGTTGGGGCGCAGGATGACCACTTGCTGATGGGACAGCTTGGCGAGCACCCGGCGAATCACGCTGCGGCTCACGCCAAAGAGTTCGCCCAGGCCTTCTTCGGTGAAGCGGCTGGCGGGCGCAATGCGTTGCTCAAGAATGGCGTCGAACAAGCGTGGGTAGATATCGTCCACCGAGGGCTTTTTTTCGGGCGTCCAGCGTAGGGAGGTGAGGGTGGAATCGCGTTGCAGGGCGTGAGCGTTCATGGCCGGTCTCCGAAAATCAACTGCCCAGATGGTCGTCCGGGATATTCAAGCGAATGCCCATGCGCAGGCCTTCCTGCAGGATGTGCCGGCGCATTTCGGCACTGGCCAGGGCGCTGTTCTTGTTGCGGATGGCGCGTACCACGGCTTCGTTCTCTTGCAGGCGTTCGGCCAGGTGTTCAGGGGAGTTGCGCAGTACCTGGGCGCTTTGTTTGAGCGCGGTGCTGGTTTGCTGCACCACGTTTTGGAAGATCGGGTTGGAGGTCAGGGCGAAGAGTTCTTCATGGAAGTCGATATAGGCGTTCATGCCGGCTTCGGCATCGCCGGCATCCAGGGCTTCGCGCATGTCCATCAGGGTCAGGCGCAGTTGGCCGATTTCCTTGCTGCTGATCGACTGCGCCACCAGGCCGACGATGAAGGGTTCGAGGGTGTAGCGCAGTTGCAGGATGTCCTCGAGACTGGCATCGGCCACGGCGTCGCTCGATTGCGGCTCGCTGACGCTAGTTTCCAGCACGACCACGCCTTTGCCCGGCATGGAGCGCACCAGGCCGAGGGTTTCCAGCACGATCACCGCTTCACGCAGGCTTGGGCGGCTGATGCCCAGCTGTTCGGCCAGTTCGCGTTGACCGGGCAGCATTTCACCGCGGCGCCACTGGCCTCGCGCCAAGGCGGCGCGCAGTTTTTCTACCACTGAATTGACGACGGTTGAGGTGCTGATCACGTCGAAGGCTCCTTGATGTTGCTCATACAGTATTCAGTCTGGCGAAGGTCCAATGTGGGAGCTGGCTCCCACATTGAATGGGTGTTGTCCTAGAACTCCTGATGCGCCGGCAGCACCGGCTTCTTGGCCTGGAAGGCATAGCCTTGCTGGCCGTCGAGCACCTTGTTGGCGCGCTGGATATCAATGTCTTTTTCCCAACGGGCAATCGCCACAGTGGCGACGCAGTTGCCGATCAGGTTGGTCAGCGCACGGCCGATGCCCATGAACCAGTCCACCGCCAGCACCAACACCAGGCCGACTACCGGAATCGCCGGAATCGCTGTGAGCGTTGCCGCCAGGATCACCAACGCCGAGCCTGGAATGCCATGGGCGCCCTTGGAGGTGATCAACGATACCAGGAGGATGGTCAGCAAGTCGGTCATCGACAGCGGTGTGCCGGTGGCGTTGGCGATAAAGACGATGGCCAGGGTCAGGTAGATCGAGAAACCGTCGAGGTTGAACGAGTATCCGGTGGGGATTACCAAACCCACGGTGGAGCTGCCAATGCCCAAATGTTCCAGCTTGCGCATGATCTGCGGCAGCACAGCGTCGGACGAAGCGGTGCCCATCACGATCAGCAGTTCTTCGCGCAGGTACTTGAGCAGCGGCAACATGCGCAGGCCCGACAGGCGCATCACCAGCCCGAGGATCACCGCCACGAAGGCAAAGCAGGTCAGGTAGAAAAGCCCCACCAGGCTGCCCAGGTGTTGCAGTGAGTCCAGGCCATAGGTGCTGGTGGTGAAGGCGATGGCACCGAATACGCCAATCGGCGCCAGGCGCACGATCATGCCCATGATGCGGAAGATCACATGGCTCAATTCGTTGATCAGTCGCGAAATCCCGCTGGCCGCTTCGCCCACCAGGTTCAGCGCGCTGCCGAACAGCACCGAAAACAACAGTACTTGCAGCACGTTATTATCGGCAAAGGCGCCGACTACCGAGTTGGGGATCAACTCCATCAGAAACTGGCTGGTGCCGCGGATGTGCTGGCCCTTGTCGGCCAGTTCATTCAAACCGGCGGAAGAGAGTTGCTCCAGATGAATATTGGCGCCGCTGCCGATGCCGGTGCTGAATGCCATGATCAGGCCGAGCACCAGGGCGACGGTGGTCAGCATCTCAAAATAGATCACCGACTTGAGGCCGATGCGTCCGACCTTCTTCAAGTCGCCCGCGCCGGAAATACCGCTGACCACCACGCAGAACACGATCAGGCCGATCAGCATTTTGATCAGCTTGATAAAGCCGTCACCCAAGGGTTTGAGTTGCGAGGAGAATTCGGGAAGGGCCAGGCCGCAGGCGATGCCGAGCATCAGGCCAATCACGACTTGCAGGAAAATCGAACGCGAGCACCATCTGAGCATGGGAGGGATCTCTATTCGGTGCCCTGGTGGTTCCAGGGCTTAATTGTTGTGGTCTTACCGGTAAGTCCAGTGCGGGGCCAGTCTACGCTCGGTTTTTTTCAAATCACAAGTAAATATTTGGCGGTTGGCAGGTCCCGGTCTGACCAGTTGGTCGGTAAGTACGATGCTTGAGCGGTTGGCGGAGATTAATTTTTTTTGCGTATCATCTTCCTCGGCATACGAGGTGATGGATGGACCAATCAGGGCTGACAACCGACGAAGCAGGGCGCATGTATTGCGCCTGGCGCACTGCAGCGCCTGCTTACCTGCATTACCACGACCACGAATGGGGCGTGCCGGTGGCGGATGACATCGCCTTGTACGAGAAGATCTGCCTGGAGGGCTTTCAGGCGGGGATGGCGTGGATCACCATCCTGCGCAAGCGCGAAAATTTTCGGCAGGCGTTCGAGGGTTTTGATTTTCGCCGGGTGGCGCACTACGGCGAGGCGGACATCGAGCGGTTGATGAGCGACCCGGGCATCGTGCGCAATCGCGCGAAGATCGTCTCGGCCATCAACAACGCGCGCCGGGCCTGTGAACTGGTGGAGGAAACCGGCTCGCTGGCGCGCTGGCTGTGGGCGTTCGAACCCGACGCGCAAGAGCGGCCGGCAGTGGTGGACATGGCTTACTGGACGGCCAATCCGACCTCAGCGGCTTCGGTGCGCTTGTCCAAAGCCCTGAAGAAACGCGGCTGGACCTTTGTCGGCCCGACCACGATGTATGCGTTGATGCAGGCGATGGGGATGGTCAATGATCATCTGGAGGGTTGCGAGTGCCGCCAGCGCATTGAACACCAGCGCAACCTGTTCAAACGTCCCTGAATCACTGGCAGAGCAGGTTAAAAACTGTGGGAGCCAGCTCCCACATGGGTTTTGTGGTGTTGCTGATTACTTGGGAAGTGGGGTAAGTACCTCAGCCTTGTCATCCAGCACCATCACCACCAGCAGCTTGGCCGGTTGGGTCTGGCTGGCATTGCTTGATTCAAAATGCCGCGAGCCGGCCGGTTCGTAGAACGATTGCCCGGCTTTGTAGGTGATCGCCTTTTCATCATTGACCCGCGAGGTGATCTCGCCTTCGAGCACATAAGCCACGGCGGTGCCGGTGTGGCTGTGGGGCACGGTGGCCTGGCCGGGGGCGTAGTCCACGGTGAGCATGATGGTTTTCTTGCCCGGCACGTTGGTCAAGGCGTGTTCTTGCAGCACCTTGAGCGTTTCCTTGTTGTAGACCGGGTCGTGGGCAAATGCACTGAGGGAGGCGAGCATCAGGGTAGCAGCGAACAAGCGTTTCATGATGAGGGTTCCATCGGGTGAAAGACCGCTTCACCCTACGCCGCCGAGGGCTTGCCACCAATGACCAATGCGCCGGAAAACCGCCTAGCCAATCTGCAGGAGAATATCCCGCACCTTGTCCAGCGCCGGGTCGATATCCAGGGTCTCGATGGCGCCGAACCCCAGAATCAGCCCCGAGCGCACCGGGCGGTCTTGAAAAAACACGTCCAAGGGATATAAACCCACCTCGACCTGACGCGCCCGTTCCATCAGCAATGGAATATTCACCGGCACCTTGCACAGGGCCGCCAGGTGAAAGCCCGCCACCGTCGGTACTGCCTCGAACCACGGCGACAGATCGCCCGCCAGACGCTGCAGGATGCGTTCGCGACGCCCCGCGTAGACGCCGTGACAGCGGCGAATATGTTTGAGCAGGTAGCCTTCGCTGATGAACTTGGCCAGTGCCCACTGCGGCAAGGTAGCGCTGTGCTGGTCGGTCAATTGCTTGGCCTTGAGCACCGCACCATAAATGGCCGGCGGCAGCACCGCATAGCCCAGGCGTAGCTCCGGCGACAGGGTTTTGGAAAAGGTGCCGACGTAGGTGACCACGCCGCGGGTATCCATGCTTTGCAGGGAGTCGGTGGGGCGGCCTTCGTAACGGAATTCGCTGTCGTAATCGTCTTCGATGATGATCGCGCCGAGCGCAATGGCGCGGTCCAGCAGGGCCTCGCGGCGCGTCTGGCTCATGGGCATGCCAAGGGGGAATTGGTGCGACGGCGTCACATAGATCAGGCGGGTGCCATCCGGGATCTGGTCGACCTGCAGGCCCTGTTCGTCGACGGCAACACTGGCGACGCGGGCGCCCATCGCGACGAACAATTGGCGTGCGGGGCTGTAGCCAGGGTCTTCCATCGCGACCAGGCTGCCAGGTTCAAGCACCACGCGGGCAAGCAGGTCCAGCGCCTGTTGTGCACCGTTGGTGACTACGATATCGCGGGCGCCGCATTTGACCCCACGGGAAAATGCGATATGCCCGGCGATGGCTTCGCGCAGGGCGGGCACGCCTTCTGGCTGGCTGTAAAAACCATTGTTCTGGGCGATGCGACGCAACGCATCCTGGGTGCAACGCCGCCATTCATCCTGGGGGAATTGGTGGCGTGTCGTCGCGCCGCCGATAAATTCGTAGCGCAGGATCTCCTCGCGGGCGGGGTGGCCCATGGGTGAGGGCAGTGCCGCCCATTTACCCAGGTTGGCAGCACACGCCAGGTCGGTGGCGGTTTGCACGCGGCCGGGCTGTGGCGCCCACGCATTGACGAAAGTGCCGCGGCCGATCTTGCCAACCAGCAGGCCCTCGTAGGTCAAGGTGGCGTAGGTATCCGACACCGTCTTGCGCGAGATGCCCAGTTGTTCGGCGAGCAGTCGGCTGGGGGGCAGTTGTGCGCCTGCCGACAGCTGCCCGGTGGCGATGGCTTTGCGCAACTGCTGGTAGAGCTGTTCGGCCAGGTCCTTGCGGCCATTGATTACCACGTGCAGTTCCATGTTTCATCCCAAGGCTTCACTCCGCGCCAAGATTACTCGCTTGCGGTGCGGGCTCAAAATATCTGTGAGTCAGTCGCCCCTGCGTATAAGCATCTACCGTCGCCTGGCTATTACCGGCCGCCATGATTTCCCCTATTGCAGGCACCGATTGCCTGCCGCCCGCGTTATTCAACGTGATGGCATAGGGAGCCGGATTCATGACGACATCGAAAACACATACTAAAAAGAGGCGCGAGACCTTGCTCGCCCTGGACCAGAGCCTGGGACCGCTGGTGGTTGGCGAGTTAACTGTCTCGCGTATAGACCTGGCCGCCATGGGTGCCCAGCTGGCGGGAAAACCGGTCAAGACCCATCGTCTGGCGGTACGCGAGGCAGATCAGACGCTGCTGGATTCAATTCGGTTCTCGGCGTCCAGACTGCAGGGTTATCTTCGCGGGAGTAGTTCTGTCAGTGAAAGCAGTGCCGCTGTGTTGTTTGAATTCGCGGCGTTGCGCTCTACACAAGCTGCGCCTTTACTGGTGGTCAAGTCGGGAGACGACAATCCCGGTGCAGTGGGCAAGCTCGATAGGCTGTTACGTTCAGTGCAGAAAACCAATCTCAACCAAGCGGCGCAGTTGGAGGGAATGCCTGGTTGGGTCGAGCCGAAGAAAAGCCGAAGCTTGGCGGTAATGGGTGCCGGGCTTGAGGTTTACGGGTACTACAGTGCGATCAACGCTTTGGCCGAAGCGATCAAGACCGGCGATATCAATGAGGCTGTAGTCACAGGCGCAGAGTTGTTTGCCAACCTCACGGGCACGGCATTGGAGTTGGCGCTGGAGCACTTGGGCAGACGACTGCTGGAAAACGGGCATAAGGTGTTAGCAGGTTTCAGCGCCAGTTCTCTTGGCCAGATCCTGCGACGGGGCGCCGGCCTGTTCGCTCTGGTGCTGACGTTGCCGTTTGACTATCACAATGCCAAGCAATCGCTGCATAAGGCGGCGAACAGCACTGGCAAGGAAGCGCTTGATCATTACGTCAACGCCGGCTTCAGTATCGTGAGCGCCAGCGTCAGTGTGGCCCTGGGGGTTGCAGCGTTGGCTGGATTCGGCGTGGCCGGCCCGCTGGGTATTGCCGCCGCCGCCGTATTGATGTTTGGCGCGCAACTCTATGCGGCGGTTCGTCAGGTGGATGAAATTGATGACTATATCGAGCTGAGTGTTTTCGAGCGGCTGCACACGGGCTGGTTGGCATTTCAGGGCAAGGAACCGGAGAAAGAAATACGTGAGCGGTTCGCCCTGGCCAGGATGGAAAATTGGTATGCGCAGCACCTGACCAATCAGGCCGAGACCTGGCTCAGGGGGGCGCTCAGAGGCACCGTACAGGCGGTAGTCAATGGTGGGTTTGAGGTGCGGCTGAGCCCGGTCCGGCATTGGAAGCATCGATGGAACGAAGCCGAGGGTGAGGATCCCTACATCGACACCACCGAGCCGATGGTCGTCGACCAGAATGATCAAATAGATGCTTCCAGCGCCTCGGTTGGCCGTCTGCCTGGTGTGGTGCTTGGTCAGGGTGATGCGAATTCCGCGGTGCTTTGGCGGTTGGGGGGCGGTAATGACGATGTCAAAGGCTTCGCTGAGATCCCCAATATTTTTCAGTTCGGTGAAGGCCAAAAGCAGCTGACCGGTGGCGCCAGGGACGACGTATTCAGCTATAACATGCCGACGGGCACACTGGACGAGGCCGACGCACATCGCCCGGCCAGTCAGCTGCGTGGCGAGGCAGGCAGCGATACGCTCTACCTGTCCAACTCGGCAATCTATGAGCACCAGACGCAGGGTTATGCCATCGACCTGCAGGCGGGCACCGTCGTGCGGCGCAAAGATATCGACAAACCGCTGCCTCATCACTCGATCAGCCTTGACTCGATAGAAAATATCGCCACGCCAGCCGGGGTTGCCAGCCAAGTCAAGGGTTCGGAACAGGCCAATACGATAATTGCAAACGGCGATGGCGATCGGATCGAGGCCGCGCAGGGCAATGATACGGTGATCGTGCTGGGTTCCAACGCCTGGGTGGACGGCGGAGCGGGCAAGGACCGTTATGTTCTGGCCACCAACCGCGGCACGGTCTCGCTATACGAGCAGGACTGGGCCGAGGGTGCCGTGATCGAGATGCGCTGGCCTCTCTCGGCTATCGCCCATTGGGGCATCCAGGGGTGTGCGTTGGTCATTGTGGTCTGGCGGGGCGTTAATGGCGAACTGCCGCAGCACGTGATCAAGCTTGAGCAGCTCTATACGCAAGGTGATGACCGGCGCTGGTTGAACAAGCACAGCCTGCTGTTTCTCACGGAGGACGGCTACATGCTTGAGCCGATTCTCGAACCGACATTGGTTGGCAACGAGGACGCCAACGTGACCGTCGCCGTGAGAGCGGGTGGCCAGGACGTCAGCCTGGACAGGGTGTTGAACGCCGGAACGTTCGTGGTGCCCCATGGGCGTTCGACCCGCTGTTTCATCGAACGTGGGCCACACAGAAAGGTGGTCGAAGTTCGCCATAAAAGCGACGCGACTGCTTGCGTGTTGTACGTGGATTATTCGTCGCAGGAGATTCTCCAGGTATTGGCCGGTTACCGTGTAACCCTACGCAGGTTGGTTCACTTCGATTCGCTGACCTATAGCGACGTGAAATTAACCATCAGTTTCACCGACGGCAGTCAGTTGGTCCTCTGCGAATATGCCAGTGATCGATCCTCGATACGCACTAACGTGACGTCAAACATCATCGCGGTCAGCCTCAAACTGGACTGCCAGTTTGTACTGGTCATGAATGATGGCGTCTCATACCGGATACAGGCGGCCCAGCAAACCTATAGCCAGGACCGCGCCTCACCAGGTTTCAATACCTTCGATGGCAGCTCGGCATTGGTAAAAAGGCCCGGGATACACGGTTTTTTTCGACCGCATAGCGCCAAGGGGGTCTGGTTGCAATCGTCGCCGCAGAAAGTCGTTATTCCTGCCCCACCGCATTATCAAAAGTCTTACTCGTTGATGGGGCGGGCGTCGACCTATGAAGTGGTGCCCAGCACAGGCTCAACGATCTACCTGTCCACGCCGGGCGCGCTGGCAAAAAAGTCGGACGCATCGTTCTGGCGGATCAATACGGCCAAGCTTGGCGAGCTGATTGAGCGGGCGCACATCGTCTTGATCGAAAACACGCTGACCCTCGGCAGTGTGAAGGTGCTGCTGCCCCCCGTGACAGACCCTTCGGTACCGCTGGAACAAGTCAGCGTACTCACCAAGCAGGGCGAGCAATACGACATCCGCCAGGACCTGGGGGGCATCTATCTCGCGCAATTGGATGCCTCCCCTTATCAGACTGTAGCCGAGGTCTGGGAAGCGTTGCGGCGCTCTCGCCAGTGGTCAACCTTGATGGCGCATAAACTGCGCGTTATCGGCTTGGAGCTGAGCGACGGCACGGTGTCAGGCGTTCATTACGATTCAGGCCGCGATTGCTGGGGGGCGGATGTTGATCCGCTGCGTACCGTAACGTCTGCGGACTTGCGGTTCAGCGGTGTGACCCAGTCTGATTGATCATTAAAAGGGATTTTTTATTTATGCAGCAAAAACCGCAATCGCCCAGAACTGCCGGCCGACCCTCTGGGCGTGCCGGTGACGGTGCCGACACTGTCATGGTCAGGGACTATGGCCGCCCGACCAGTACCACTCAACCGGCGTATCAAGGCGCACAGCGCACGCGATACCGCAATGGTGGTTTGCTTGGGGTCCCGCAAATAAGTGCTTTGGATCTGCCTGGGCCGCCACCGCCAACGGCTGTATGGGTGACAGGCGATACGCTTGGAGCCGTCAATGCCGAGGGTATGCATGATGTGAACGGCCGCAGTTACGTCAATCTGGATACCGGGCAAACGGTGCAAGTGATCCATCAGCCGGCCAGTGGTACTTATCACACGCGCTTGGCGCATCAACTGGCTGCCGGCTCAGCTGTGGTACAGAGGGTTGGGAATACTTCAACCTGGGCAAACGTGACGACCGCAGCGCATTCCAGTGTTCCGATAGTCACGCCAGTGACGATGCCAACACCCGGGCCGCGAGATCCGCAGTGGGATCTGCAGCTCTACGATGCGCGAGGTGCTGGTGCAGCGACGGGGACTCCTATCCCGGGGAAAAAACAGTACGTCATTGGCGGGCAAAACTACTACGGTGATGAACTGTTTTCGTTGGACCACTACAAGGCAGGCGATAACAGGCTCTACATGCAGAATGCGAATGGTGTGTTGCAGCCTCGCGGCTCCATCAGCGAAGACGGGATGATTCAGCTCTCTGGTGACCCGGCCGTCGCCTATTTGGAGGTGGGGAGCGTGCTGGTTCGCGTCGAGCTTGATAGCACGAGAAATAAATACCAACTGATCCCGAATGGTTCCAACAGCGCGCCGGGTATTTACCTGGATACTGGCGGCAGCCGGGCATCGTGGGTGCCCGAAATGCGCCTGGACAGCATCGGCGCAATCATTAACGCCGCCCGAAAATCGCTGGGCTACTCCGGTGTTACCAGTGATATGAGCCAGGGCTTGATGTCGACCGTGGACAAGCAGACGTACTGCTATATGCGCCAATATGCGCGGCAGATGATTGCATTCGATAACCCGCGTATCCGCAACGCGCCCGTGCAGCAGCGAGATCGCATGATTGATGCACACATCTGGACCCATGGCTACCCGTATGAGCGCCTGTTGCTCGGGATGCACGCCAGGGCTGAGGGCGTCGCACTACCACCGGGTGTTGTGCAGTTTGATGCGTTTCAAGGCATGGCCACCGTGGCGGCCCGTCGTGAGGGAACGTTCAATCTAGAGGCCGTTGCCGTCAATGATCAGCTTCATTATCCCTATCGCGGCAGGCGCGGGGATGAGCAGGATTTTTTTGATCAATGGAGGGCGTTGGACATTAAGCAGACCAGGCAGCGTGGGGCGGCCAATGAGCAAATGTACCGTGAGTTACTTAAAAATGATGGCTATCGAATCATTCCCGGTGGGACCTACGGCGGCAGCCAGAATGGCTTCGATCTGGTATTCATGGGGCCGGCGGGCGATGTCTATGTGCTTGAAGTCAAACATGCCAAATCCGGCCACGTCAGCATGGCCAGGGTCAATCAGCACTTCCAGATGGAGGATGGCTGGGTCACACGGGTCCTGAGCAAACTGGACAGTCACGATCCAGGTGCCGGGCAGCAGGTTGCGGATGCACTGGCACGTCAACGGCTTTTCAAGGTCATTGGTGCGACCCTGCCAGATGGCAAACTGGTGCTATTTAAGATCGACATGAGCGCTGTACGTGCGCGGTGACAAACAGGCGAGCCCGTTCGCCACCGACAGTGCCGGCGGCTTCAGGACAAGAAGCCACCGTCCACGTTGAGCGAAACGCCCGTGGTGTAGCTCGATGCGTCACTGGCCAGGTACAACACCGCGCCAGCCATTTCGCTGGGGTCGGCCACACGCTTGAGCGGGATCTGCGCCAGGGCAACTTTCAGGATCGAATCGTTCTTGACCAGTGCCGAGGCGAACTTGGTATCGGTCAGGCCCGGCAGCAGCGCGTTGCAACGGATACCGAACGCCGCGCACTCCTTGGCGAATACCTTGGTCATGTTGATCACGGCGGCCTTGGTCACCGAGTAGATGCCCTGGAACACGCCCGGCGAGATGCCGTTGATCGAGGCCACGTTGATGATGCTGCCGCCGCCGTTCTCGCGCATCAGCTTGCCGGCTTCCACCGACATGAAGAAGTAACCACGGATATTCACGTCAACGGTCTTCTGGAATGCGCCCAGGTCGGTGTCCAGTACGTTGCAGAACTGCGGGTTGGTAGCGGCGTTGTTGACCAGGATATCCAGGCGGCCGAACTGTTCACGAATGCCGGCGAACACCTGGGTGATCTGCTCCATTTCACCAATATGGCAGGCGATGGCCGTGGCTTTGCCGCCCTCGGCGATGATCGCATCGGCCACGTGCTGGCAACCCTCCAGCTTGCGGCTGGAGACAATCACATGGGCGCCTTGCTGGGCCAGCAACTTGGCGATGGCTTCACCGATGCCACGGCTGGCGCCGGAAACAAACGCAATCTTGCCATCGAGGTCGAACAGGTTGGTCTTGGACATGAGGGTTCCTTGTAGTTGCACTCAGAGCGCTGATTTGCCGATGACATTCAGGCTCATCTGCTCCAGCAGTTTGTTCATGTGGATGAACTGCGCGAAGCGTTTGTCCTGGGTTTGGCCATGGAAGAAGCGGTAGTAGATCTGCTGCACAATCCCGGCCAGACGGAACAGGCCGTAGGTGTAATAGAAATCGAAATTGTCGATCTGGATGCCGGAGCGCTCGGCGTAGTAGTCGACAAACTGGCGGCGGGTGAGCATGCCAGGGGCGTTGCTCGGCTGGCGGCGCATCAATTGCACCGGCGCCGGGTCCGCGGCCTCGATCCAGTAGGCGAGGGTGTTGCCCAGGTCCATCAGCGGGTCGCCCAGGGTGGTCAGCTCCCAGTCCAGCACCCCGATGATCTGCATCGGGTTGTGCGGGTCGAGGATCACGTTGTCGAAGCGGTAGTCGTTGTGCACGATGCTGGAGGTGGGGTGGTCGGCAGGCATCTTGTCGTTGAGCCAGGCGCGTACCGCCTCCCATTTTGGCGCATCGGGCGTCAGGGCTTTTTCATAGCGCTCGCCCCAGCCGCGAATCTGCCGCTCCACGTAGCCTTCGGGCTTGCCCAGGTCGGCCAGGCCGCAGGCGTGGTAGTCGACCTGGTGCAGTTCGACGAACTTGTCGATAAAGCTCTTGCACAAGGCTTCGGTGCGGGTAGCGTCCAGGCCCAGCTCAGCCGGCAGATCGGAACGCAGGATGATGCCGTTGACGCGCTCCATCACATAGAACTCGGCGCCGATCACCGATTCATCGGTGCAGTGCACATAAGCCTTGGGGCAGTACGGGAAGCCATCTTTGAGCTGGTTGAGAATGCGGTATTCGCGGCCCATGTCGTGGGCAGACTTGGCCTTGTGACCAAACGGCGGGCGACGCAGCACAAATTCCTGGTCGGGGTATTCCAGCAGGTAAGTCAGGTTCGACGCGCCACCAGGGAACTGGCTGATTTTGACGGTACCGCTCAGGCCCGGAATGTGAGCTTTGAGGTAGGGATCGATCAGGCTGGCATCAAGTTCTTCGCCTGGGCGAATCTGGGTCGATTGGTCGTTCAGCGCCATGCTTATCCCTTCTGCTTATTCTAAAGGCCTTGGACTATTTCCTAATCTAATGCGCATAGTCGCCCAGCGACAAGGTCGGGGCGGTTTAATAGGTTAGCGTGTTGAAGGGTGATCAGCGTGCCTGATTGGTCATTTTGCGGGCGCTGGCAGCGCGACCGGCGTGAGCACCGGACGACCGGCGAAGTATTCGACCAGGTTGTCGGCCACCCGCTGCACGGTGTCATGGGCTGCCTCCGGTGACAGGCCGGCCACATGGGAGGTCAGGACGGTATTGCTCAGGCGTTTGAGGGCGTCGGGTACTTTGGGTTCGTCGTCGAATACATCCAGCGCGGCGCCGCCGATACGTCGTTGCTCCAGGGCTGCCACCAGATCGGCGGTCACCACCACACTGCCGCGGCCAATGTTCACTAGGTAGCCATTGGGGCCCAGGGCATCCAGCGCGTGTTTATCGATCAGATGGCGAGTGCTGGCCCCACCGGGGGTGGCCAGGATCAGGAAGTCCGAGGTGCGCGCCAGTTCGACGGCCGTTGAGCAGTAGGTGTAGTCCACGTCATCGCGGGGTTGGCGGTTGTGATAGCTCACCTCCATGCCGAAGCCTGAGGCGGCGCGCTTGGCGATCTCCATGCCCACGGCACCGAGCCCGATAATGCCCAATTGCTTGCCGGCCAGGGAAGGGCGCATGACCTTCGGCCATTCGCTACGCCGCACGGCGGCATCGGTCTGGGGAATCCCGCGCACCAGCGACAACAACAGTGCCATGGCGTGATCGGCCACCGATGGCGCGTTCACGCCGGCACCGTTGGTCACCACTATCCCGCGGTTGCTGGCCGCTTGCAGGTCCACATGTTCGTAGCCGGCGCCGATCACGCAGATGATCTCCAGCAGTGGCAACGCGGCAATTTCCTCGGCGTACAACCCCAGCGGCCCGCGGGTCAGCACGGCCTTGATCTGCCCGCCATGGGCCTTGATCGCCTGGGCGCGCTCAGAGGGGGTCGGCGCCAGGATCACATGAAAGTCATTGCTTTCAATGATTTGCAGGTATTCGTTAATGGTTTCAACTAGGACCAGGACAGTGGCGGGCATGGCGCAGCTCTTACGGTGGCGTTCGATCCTGGGAGTATGCGGGATTTTTTCGACACTAAAACCCGAATGCCCAAAGAATGTTTGCTTGGTCGAACAGACGCCTGGGCCTATGCCCGACCCATTTGGCAATCCAGAAGCAGCGCCTCGGTTCCAGGAGGCGCCGGGTAGTTGCCAGAGGATTAATTGCCTTCCTGAGCCTTCTTTTGTAACCCCTGGAAGATGTCCCGGTAATCGTAGCTGGGAAAGAACTCTGTTTTATAAGGGCCCCAAGCGGTACTTTCCAGCGCCATGTTGAGCGCCACCAGTTTGGACGCGGGCAAGCGCAACACAATGATGTGGCCGATGCCCATTGTGATGTTCCAGCTGACAACCTCTACCCCCGGTGGAGGGAATGACTTGAAAAAATCCTGCTTCTGGAGTTGAGCCCTCAACTCACTCAGTGAGCGTGACTGATCGTGCCTCAAGAACACTGTAAGTAGCAACGCATTGTCGGGCGTGGCAAATGTCTCTTTAACGGGGGCAGGTGTTTTGCCTTGTGCAATAGTGCCGGGTGAAATAAAGGCTGACGCAAGAGCTGTAGATAGGAGTAGTAATTTAAGTGGGTTTTTCATAAGTGTGCCTTCTTGTTAGTGTTATGGAAGCGCTAAGTAACTTGTTGATGCGAACAAACTTGACTGACACGGTAGTGTCCCAGTTGCTTACTGAGTGGGCGTTGTTTTGATGGGCCCCTTGTAGGGAGCATGGACCACATAGATGCGCACGTTTTCGTTAGTTGCCACCATGTCGCGAGGTACCTCCCGTGAATAGGTGAACTCCCGGTTGTTCAATGTCTCAAGCCGCCTCACGATAGACCTGTACGGGCCCTTCTCCGGCACGAGGATGTGGGTTTTCCTGTCGCCTGTGACCATGAAGTACCCGCCGCCGCCGTGTTCGTACTTGGATTGGCCTGTGTCGGTATAGAAGAATTCGTAGCGGTTGCGCTCCGGATCCCACATCGAAATGCCCACGACACCTGGATACTTCTCCTTGACGTCAACATCAGGGGCGCCTTCTATATAAACTTTTGTCGTCAGCCAGCGGGGGGATGTGCCCAGGGCACTTGCGTCGGAGTTTTCTACTGCCGGTTGTGCTTGACTGGCCAATGGGCTGAGCATTCCGGTGGCAAGTATCAGGGAGAAAATAAGGTTGTGTTTTTTCATCAAGTCGCTCCTGGCGAGTGAGGTTTTTAATTCTGCTGTCGTGGGTTTAGAGGACTTTGTTTTTTTGGCTGGGCTGGAATATAGACGTGATAGGAGGGGCTCTCAATGCTTGGGAAAACCCTTGCAACAAAACCCGCAATAATTAGAGTTTCAGTCCAGATGCGCTGATTAACTGTCTGTAAGAACTTTCTTATATGTGAGGGGCGTAACTTTAATTGATGTTGGGTTTCTGTCAGCGGCTTGCCACTGGAGAACTTTGAGCGACTGGGTTTGTTTAAACACAGCTTCGCCGGCCTTGCGTGATCGACCCTCCCAATGCCACGCCGGCAGGGGGGGGCTCGTGAGGTGGGTAAAGGCGGTGCGCATCTGGCGTTGACTCAACTGAGCTGCCCATGGACCGCCTTCCAGCCTTTGCACTGCATTGCCGTTCCTCAGCTAAGTCTTTGCTTATTCACAAGAATCCCGGACAATCGCGCCCCTGTTAAGGTCAGGGCGCTGCCTGTCAGGTTTTTCTGACTCGTCCTGGCCGTGTGAATGCGGAGATCCGACCGGATGAATGATCAGGCCAATAGCGTCGACGAACGCTATGCAACGACACCTGCAACGCTCACAAGCTGGAGCCGCCAGGACACCACCTGGATGCTCGGGCTGTTCGGTACCGCCATTGGCGCCGGTACTTTGTTCTTGCCGATCAACGCGGGCCTGGGGGGCTTCTGGCCGCTGGTGATCCTGGCGGTGCTGGCCTTCCCGATGACGTTCTTTGCCCACCGTGGGCTGACCCGTTTCGTGCTGTCCGGCCGCGAAGGTTCCGACATCACCGACGTGGTGGAAGAGCATTTCGGTATCAAGGCCGGTGCACTGATCACCTTGCTGTACTTCTTTGCGATCTTCCCGATCCTGCTGATCTACAGCGTGGCGCTGACCAATACCGTCAGCAGCTTCATGGAGCACCAACTGCACATCCTGCCGCCGCCCCGGGCGATCCTGGCGTTTGTATTGATCCTCGGCCTGCTCGCCGTTGTGCGCTGCGGTGAACAGGTGATCGTCAAGGCCATGAGCCTGATGGTGTACCCGTTTATTGTGGCCTTGCTGTTCCTGGCGGTGTACCTGGTGCCGCACTGGACCGGCGGCATCCTCAGCACCGCCAGTGAAGTCCCCGCGCCTTCAGCCTTGCTCAATACGCTGTGGCTGGCGATTCCGGTGATGGTGTTTTCGTTCAATCATTCGCCGATCATCTCGGCCTTTGCGGTGGACCAGAAGCGCCAGTACGGGGCTCACGCCGAGGAGCGCAGTTCGCAGATCCTGTCCCGCGCGCACTTGCTGATGGTGGCGATGGTGCTGTTCTTCGTGTTCAGTTGCGTGCTGACCCTGTCGCCCGCGCAGTTGGCCGAAGCCAAAGCGCAAAACCTGTCGATCCTGTCGTACCTGGCCAACCACTTCGATAACCCGACGATTGCCTTTGCCGCACCGTTGATTGCGTTCGTGGCGATTGCCAAGTCGTTCCTGGGCCACTACATCGGCGCCAGCGAGGGCCTCAAGGGCCTGGTGGTCAAGACTGGCCGTCGTCCGGCACCCAAGACCCTGGACCGCATGACCGCCGCCTTCATGCTGGTGGTGTGCTGGATCGTCGCCACGCTTAACCCGAGCATCCTTGGCATGATCGAGACCCTGGGTGGGCCGGTGATTGCGTCGATTCTGTTCCTGATGCCGATGTACGCCATCCGCAAGGTGCCGGCCATGGCCAAGTACCGTGGCCAGGCGTCGAATGTGTTTGTGACTGCAGTTGGCTTGGTTGCCATTACGGCGTTGGTGTATTCGCTGGTTGCGTAGGAGCGAGCTTGCTCGCGAAGAACGTCAACGATAACGCGTGCTTCCTGGATGAACGCGGCGCCGGTGAGTTTTTCGCGAGCAAGCTCGCTCCTACACTGGATTAGGGCAGCCAGCTCCCACATTTGTTTTGTGTTGGCAGTAAAGGTTAATTCCAGGCATAAAAAAACGCCGCGTACCTTGCGATACGCGGCGTTCTTCACATCAACACACCGTTAAGCTTGAATCACCGGGATGTTGGCGCTTGCTGCGATCTTGCGGAACTCGGCGATCTGGTCGAAGTTCAGGTAGCGGTAGACGTCACTGGCCATGGTGTCCAGTTTCGCCGCGTAGCCCATGTACTCTTCGACTGTCGGCAGGCGGCCCAGAGTGGAGGCGACTGCCGCCAGCTCAGCCGATGCCAGGTAGACGTTGGCACCATCACCCAGGCGGTTCGGGAAGTTACGGGTCGAGGTCGACACGACGGTGGAGTTCGGCTCAACGCGTGCCTGGTTACCCATGCACAGCGAGCAACCCGGCATTTCCATACGTGCGCCAGCCTTGCCGTAGATGCCGTAGTAGCCTTCTTCGGTCAGTTGGTGAGCGTCCATCTTGGTCGGCGGCGACAGCCACAGACGAGTTGGCAGCTGGCCCTTGACCTGCTCCAGCAGCTTACCGGCAGCGCGGAAGTGACCGATGTTGGTCATGCACGAACCGATGAACACTTCGTCGATCTTCTCGCCAGCGAC
The DNA here is from genome assembly GCF_016613265.1 of Pseudomonas sp. MF6751. NCBI lineage: Bacteria > Pseudomonadati > Pseudomonadota > Gammaproteobacteria > Pseudomonadales > Pseudomonadaceae > Pseudomonas > Pseudomonas sp. MF6751. The sequence goes on along the minus strand of NZ_JAENSV010000041.1, from coordinate 9,905 downwards.
GCTGGACAGCAGACGGGCGTCGTCCGGGTCGTTTGGCGCGCAGAGGATCGGCTCGTTGATTTCCGACAGGTCGATCTCGATGATTTCGGCGTATTCGGCGTCGGCATCGGCTTCCATCAGCTCCGGGTTGGCAACCCAGGCTTCCATCGCTTGGGCGCGACGTTCCAGGGTGCGTGCATCGCCGTAGCCTTCGCCGATCATCCAGCGCAGCAGGGTGATGTTGGAGTTCAGGTACTCGGTGACGGACTCTTTGGACAGCTTGATGGTGCAACCGGCAGCCGAACGTTCAGCCGAGGCGTCGGACAGCTCGAAAGCCTGTTCCAGCGTCAGGTCGTTCAGGCCTTCGATTTCCAGGATGCGGCCAGAGAAGGCGTTCTTCTTGCCTTTCTTTTCTACGGTCAGCAGGCCAGCCTGGATCGCGTAGTAAGGAATGGCATGCACCAGGTCACGCAGGGTGATGCCAGGCTTCATCTTGCCTTTGAAGCGCACCAGAATCGATTCCGGCATGTCCAGTGGCATTACGCCAGTGGCTGCAGCGAACGCGACCAGGCCAGAACCGGCCGGGAACGAGATGCCCATCGGGAAACGGGTGTGGGAGTCGCCACCGGTACCGACGGTGTCCGGCAGCAGCATGCGGTTCAGCCAGCTGTGGATGATGCCGTCGCCTGGACGCAGCGATACACCGCCACGGGTCATGATGAAGTCAGGCAGGGTGTGGTGGGTGGTCACGTCGATCGGCTTCGGGTAAGCCGCGGTGTGGCAGAAGGACTGCATCACCAGGTCGGTCGAGAAGCCCAGGCACGCCAGGTCCTTGAGTTCATCACGGGTCATTGGGCCGGTGGTGTCCTGGGACCCCACGGTGGTCATCTTCGGCTCGCAGTAGGTGCCTGGACGAACGCCTTTGCCTTCTGGCAGGCCACAGGCCTTGCCGACCATTTTCTGCGCCAGGGTGAAGCCCTTGCCGGTGTCGACAGGCGCTTCAGGCAGCTTGAACAGGTCGGTCGGGCCCAGGCCCAGCTCAGCGCGTGCCTTGTCCGTCAGGCCACGGCCGATGATCAGCGGGATACGGCCGCCAGCACGGACTTCGTCCAACAGCACTGGGGTCTTCATTTCGAAGGTGGTCAGGACTTCGTCGGTGCCGTGTTTGCAGACTTTGCCAGCATGCGGGTACAGGTCGATCACGTCGCCCATGTTCATGTTGGTGACGTCGAATTCGATTGGCAGTGCGCCAGCATCTTCCATGGTGTTGTAGAAGATCGGAGCGATCTTGCTGCCGAAGCAGAAACCGCCGGCGCGCTTGTTCGGCACGTAAGGCACGTCGTCACCGAAGAACCACAGTACCGAGTTGGTCGCCGACTTACGCGACGAACCGGTACCGACCACGTCACCCACGTAGGCGATCGGGAAGCCTTGGCCGCGCATTTCTTCGATCTGCTTCATCGGGCCGGTCTTGCCTTGCTCGTCCGGCACGATGCCTTCGCGAGCCATTTTCAGCATGGCCAGGGCGTGCAGCGGGATGTCAGGGCGGGACCAGGCGTCAGGCGCCGGCGACAGGTCGTCGGTGTTGGTTTCGCCGGTGACCTTGAAGACGCGCAGGCTGATCTTGTCGGCCAGGGTAGGGCGGTTGCGGAACCACTCGCCGTCAGCCCAGGACTGGATCACGCCTTTGGCGTGCTCGTTGCCGTTGCGGGCTTTTTCGGCGACGTCGTGGAACGCATCGAACATCAGCAGGGTGTGCTTGAGTTGGGCGGCCGCGACGGGCGCCAGTTCGGCGTCGTCCAGCAGCTCGACCAACGTCACGATGTTGTAGCCGCCCTGCATGGTGCCGAGCAGTTCAACAGCGCGCTTCTTGTCGATCAGGGGGGAAGTGGCTTCGCCCTTGGCCAGGGCAGACAGGAAACCGGCCTTGACGTAAGCGGCTTCGTCAACGCCTGGTGGAATGCGGTTGGTGATCAGGTCAACGAGGAATTCTTCTTCGCCAGCCGGAGGATTTTTCAGCAGCTCGACCAGGCCTGCGGTTTGTTCGGCGTTAAGCGGCTGGGGAACGATACCCAGTGCTGCACGCTCTTCGATATGTTTGCGGTAGGCTTCAAGCACAGTTATTACCCTCATCAGTGGTCCCACGGGACGCTCATCCAGAAATGAACGGCACGCATGCGCTCGGGGGCTTTTTGGGCCGCAAAGCCAGCGCTGCCGGCATTCCTTACAGAAGCTGCTTTCAAAGTTTTACGCCTGCAGAACGGAGCTGATGAGGGTTGGCGCGGGCTCTGACCTACCAGGTCGAACCTGCGCCAACACCGTTCTGAAGGAACGACTGTGCTCGTGACGCTTTGAAAACAGCTTCCAGCGGATTATTGGCGCCTTACAAGGCCGGGTGATTCTACGGCAAAAAAAATCTAAAGGTAAGTTGCCTGCTCAAGTTTGCTGGGTGATCAACCTTAGACAAAGGGCTAACATGGCGCACTGTTTCGCTGATTTGCGTGTTGCTGCCCATGCCCAACCAAACCATCAAGACCCCCTGCGTCGGCCTGTGTTCCACGGTCTACGGCGATCTCGTGTGCCGTGGATGCAAGCGCTTCCACCATGAAGTGATCCAGTGGAACGGCTATAACGAAGAAGAAAAACGCGCGGTCTGGCTCAGGCTTGAGCAACTATTGGTGCAGGTCATGGCCGGTAAAGTCGAGGTTTTCGACCCCAAGACCCTGCGCGGGCAGTTGGAGCAACGCAAGATTCGCTTTGTGCCACACCAGTCCGAGTATTGCTGGGCCTACCAGTTGATCGCCCGTGGGGCCCGGGTGATCAATAACCTGGAGGCCTATGGCATGGTGCTGTTACCGGAGTTTCGCGACTGGGCGCTGCCTGAACTGCGCGATGCCATTGATCGCGAGTTCTTTATCTTGTCCGAGGCGCATTACCAGCGCTATATCGCGCCGGGCTTCTTGAAAGATGCGCTGGGTTAACTGACTGGCGAGGTCAATGTGGGAGCTGGCTTGCCTGCGATAGCGGTGTATCAGGAGCAAATGCGCCCGCTTACCCACCGCAATCGCAGGCAAGCCAGCTCCCACATTTGATCCACATTGCCTGAAGTTCGGTGTCAGGGCTTGGTCGCCAGCTCTTCCAGATGATCCATCAGCGTCTGCGGCTTGAGCACCAGCACATCGCCTTGCACCGCATCCAGCACCACTTCTGCGGTATTGCCGATCAACGCCCCGGAAATCCCCGTGCGCGCCACCGTGCCGATAATGGTCACCGCCGCCTGCAACCGATGGGCAATATGTGGGATCAGCACATCGGCCGGGCCTTCCTCGATATGCAGGTGCCTGTCGTCCACGTCGAACTCGGCCTGGAAGGCCTTGCATTGCTCGCGGTAGCGCGCCTCGATGGTTTCCTTGAGCTGAAAGGTCGGGTCTGCCGCCGACAACATGGGCGAGGGGTGAGCGCTGATTACATGCAACTGCGCTTTGGCGAGGCTGGCGATATCAAAGCCATGGTCGATGATCGAATTGTGCAGCGAGCGGTGTTCGCCGTCGGCGTTGCCCACGTCTATGGCCGCCAGGATCACGCCGCCCGCCCAGGGTGTGGCGGTCTTGACCAGCAACACCGGCGTTGGGCAATAGCGCAGCAACTTCCAGTCCGCCGGGGTCAGCAGGGCTTTTTTCAGGGGGTTGTCGGGGAAGTGTTGTTTGATCACCAGGCCACAGCCTTCGGCTTGCTGCACATCGATGATGGTTTCATGCAGGCTGTCGTTCCAGGCCTGCTCGGTGGTGACGCTGTAGCCGTCCTCTTGCAAGCCTTCCTTGAGCAGGCTCAGCAGCGCCGAATGCTCGTGCTGCTTGTCACAGACCAGCAGGTGCAGGTGCGCGTCGGTCACTTTGGCAATCAGCTTGGCACGCTTGAGGGCCAGGCTTTCCGAATGCTCGGGCTCGATGACCACCAGGATGCTGCGGATGGCTTGCATGGTCGGGATCTCCAAAAGGGCGGGCGTTGGTTAACTATAGTTGCTGGCCGGCAGCCGTCATGTTGATACACATCAAGGCCGGTGGCTGGTGGTCTGCGGCGGGGTCGGTATAATCGGCGCCCTTTTGTGATCCTTTGCCCGTGAGCCCGATGAACCTGCCCGAAATCCATGAATTCCTCGGCTGCCGCACCCCCGATGCCTGGGTCCAGGCCGCGTTGGCCGATCAGGAAACTCTGCTGATCGACCACAAGAACTGCGAATTCAAAGCCGCCAGCACCGCCTTGAGCCTGATGGCCAAGTATTACGGCCACGTTGACCTGATCAACATGATGTCGCGCCTGGCCCGCGAAGAGTTGGTGCACCACGAGCAGGTCATGCGCCTGATGAAAAAGCGCAAGGTCGAACTGCGTCAACTGCACGCCGGCCGTTACGCCTCGGGTTTGCGCAAGGTGGTGCGCAGCCATGAGCCGGTCAAGCTGGTGGATACCCTGGTGGTGGGCGCCTTTATCGAAGCGCGCAGTTGCGAGCGCTTCGAAGCGCTGGTGCCGCATTTGGACGAAGAACTCGGCAAGTTCTATTTCGGCTTGCTCAAAAGCGAGGCGCGGCACTTCCAGGGCTACTTGAAGCTGGCTTACCAGTACGGCGACGCCAAGGACATCGCCCAGGTGATCGAGCGGGTGCGGGCCACCGAGCAGGACCTGATCGAATCACCCGACGTCGAGTTCCGCTTTCACAGTGGCGTGCCAGCCTGAGGCCACGGCCACACCGATCAAGGCGGTGATCCCGGTCAGCAACAGGATCACCGTCGGCGTGCCCAAAGGCGCTGCCAGCCCGGCAATCATCAAGCCCGCCAAGGGCTGGGCCAGGTTGTTGAGCAAGGTCATCACGCCGACTGTCTTGCCGAAGTCCTGCACCGGGATCACCCGTTGGCGGGTGCTGCGCAGGTACACGTTGAACATCTTGTCGAAACCGGTCACCAGCAGGAAACCCACCGCGTAGGCCCACACGCCGGGGCTAAGCGCGGTGATCAGCGCGCCGACGGTGATCATCGAGTACGACAACCCGCCCAGTACCTTCAGCTTCAGTGATGAGCGCGCCAGGTAGAACAGAATCGCGATGGTCGCCAGCGCCCCGGCGGCTTGCAGCAGGGCATAGGCGTCTTTGCCCGCTGCGTAGTGGCCGGTGACCATGGCAGCCGAGGTGGCCAGTGTCACGCCGATTATCAGGTTCACGCCGACCGCCAGGACGATGATGCGCTTCAACTCCACCCGGCTGAAGATATGGCCGAAGGCGGTGCGCAATGGTTGCAGCCAGATACCCGGGCGCTGTTGGTGTATTTCCAGGTTCACCGTCGTGTTGCGCTGCCAGATCAGCATTGCCAGGTCCGCCAGCACAAACAGCACGGCCACCCCCAGCACCGCCCAAGGCCACGCCCAGACTTCCAGCACCAGCGCCGCCACCAACGGCCCGAGCACCAGCCCGCTCTGGTCGGCGATTTGCGAATAGGACAAGGTCTTGGCGTAGGTGTACTGCCCGAAGATATGCGGCATCACCACTTCCCGCGCCATGATGCCTTGGGTGGTCAGCACGCCGCACAACGCGGACAGCATCACCAGCCAATGGATACCGTCGAACAGCCCATACAGCGCCATCGCCACCACGCAGGCCAGGGCCCGATACACCTGGCTGATATGCAGGATGCGCACCGGTGAAAACCTGTCGCACAACGCGCCGCACACCGGAAACGCCAGGTAGCGCGGCAGTGACTCGACAAAAAACGCCAACCCCGCCCACGACACGCTTTGCGTGGTCTGGAACACGATCAGTGGCACGATAAACAGCAGAACCTGGTCGGCCAGCCGTGAAAGGAACAGCGAAATGAAGAACGCCAGGTAATCCTTGCGCATGGAACTCCCTGTCAATGGCGTTAAAAACTGCAGGCTATTTGTTAAAAACTCTTAAAAGCATGAAGCTTCTTCGCTGGGGACTGGTCAGCCACCTCTGTCGGCCAGCTTGCCACCTATAATGGCCCCATTTCAATCCGCGCATTCACACTGAGAACTTATGGAAAACCTGGGTCTGGGCAAGGTCCTGCTCGTTGAGGACGATGAAAAGCTGGCAGGGCTGGTCTCGCATTTTCTGTCGCAGCATGGTTTCGAGGTACGGGTGGTGTACCGGGGCGATGAAGCGCTGGTGGCGTTCCTGGATTTCAAGCCGAAGATCGTCGTGCTCGATCTGATGCTGCCGGGTCAGAGCGGGCTGCATGTCTGCCGCGAGATTCGCAACGTGTCGGATACGCCCATCGTGATCCTTACCGCCAAGGAAGATGACCTGGACCATATCCTTGGCCTTGAGTCCGGTGCTGACGACTACGTGATCAAGCCGATCAAACCGCCGGTGTTGCTGGCGCGCCTGCGTGCGCTGCAGCGCCGCCAGGTGCCCGAGCCCACCGTGCGCGGCGCCCTGGAATTTGGCCGCTTGTCGATTGATCGCAGTTGCCGGGTGGTCCGCCTGGGCGGCGAGACCATTGACCTCACCACCATGGAATTCGAGTTGCTGTGGTTGCTGGCCAGCAGCGCGGGCAAGATTCTCTCTCGCGACGACATCCTCAATCGCATGCGCGGTATTGCCTTTGATGGGCTGAACCGCAGCGTAGACGTGTACATCAGCAAACTGCGCGGCAAACTCAATGACAACCCCCGCGAGCCGGTGTGCATCAAGACCATCTGGGGCAAGGGCTACCTGTTCAATCCGTTCGCGTGGGAGGTGTAGATGCTGCGCTTGTACCTGCGCCTCTATTTGATTCTCGCGCTCGGTCTGGCCGGGTCGATCTGGTTGGTCAACTTCGGCCTGGACGCTTACATGCCCGAGTCCAACGAGACCTATAACCGTGAAGCCCTGCGCGGCCCGGCGTGGGCCCTGGTGGAGCAGTTGCGCCCCGTGCAGGCAGAGGCGCGCCAGGCACGCCTGGACGAACTGCAACCGCATTACGGCTTGCGGCTCGAACTGGTGCAGCGCGACGCCCAGAATTTGAGCGAACGGGAACAGAAACTCCTGGCGGCTGGTCAGGTGGTGGTGCGCGAAGACTTCATGAAATTTCTTGCGCCTATCGACGACGGCCCGCAACTGCTCGAAATCAGGTTGCCGGAAGAACCCAAGTGGTTGTACCTCTGGGCCTACGCTTTCCTGGGCGTGAGCCTGGCCATCGTCCTGTATTTCTGGGTGCGTCCACACTGGCGCGACCTGGAGCACATCCGCCTGGCAGCGCAACGTTTCGGTGACAATGACCTGGGCTCGCGCATCTTGCTGCCGACTCGCTCCACCGTGCGTTCACTGGCCGGGCACTTCAACCAGATGGCCGAGCGCATCGAAGGTTTGATCGCCAACCAGCGCGAACTCACCAACGCGGTCTCCCACGAATTGCGTACGCCGATTGCGCGGCTGTCATTCGAGCTGGACCAGCTCAGGCAGCAGAGTGACCCACGACAAAGCCGAGCGTTGATCAACGACATGTACGCCGACCTCGGTGAACTGGAAGAAATGGTCTCCGAGCTGTTGACCTATGCCAGCCTTGAGCCGGGCGCTACCCAGGTCACCCGCGAGCAAATCGAGGCCCACAGTTGGCTCGACAGTGTGATCGGCAGCGTGGCCCTGGAGGCCGAAGCGGAAGGGGTGCAGTTGTTGTTGCGCACCTGCGAGGTGGACGTTATCCAGATCGAGCCACGCTTTATGGCGCGGGCCGTGATCAACCTGCTGCGCAACGCGATTCGTTATGCCGATCGCCGCGTGGAAGTGTCGCTGGTCAAGTTTGGCAGCGGTTACGAAGTGCGGGTCAACGACGATGGGCCTGGGGTGCCGCTGGAGGGCCGTACCAAGATATTCGAACCCTTCCTGCGCCTTGACGCCAGCCGCGACCGCCGCACAGGCGGATTTGGTCTGGGCCTGGCGCTGGTCAAGCGTGTCAGCCAGTGGCATGGAGGGCAAGTCGAAGTGCTGGATTCGGAGTGGGGCGGGGCGTCGTTTCGGATGACGTGGGCATATGCTGAGTAGTTCTAATGTGAATACCTGGCATGGGGAAGGGCGCGAGTCTAACCGTCCCACTAGAGCTTCAAAGGTGAATGGGTGCGTTTGAACGAGTAGCCCGAAGCACTCAGGCCGTTGACCTGGCGGCTGACGGTATCGCCCAGGCCGTAGCCGTTGCCGGCCAGCACCGCATGGGCGTTGTCGATGGGCAGCAGGATGTAGTCGGTCAGCGGCTCGCCGTGCAATTGGCCGCGAATCACCAGGAAACCGTCCTCCTGGCGCACGCTGATGCCACTCAATGGCGCGTCGGGTTCATGGCTGCTGAGCACCTGGTAGGTGCCGACCGTGTTGGCCCACGCGGCGGACAAGGGCGGCGGCTCGATGCGCTCGCCGATGGCAATGCGTTGGCCGTGGCTGCGGGCGGTGAGCATTTGGCGGCCTTGTACCGTGACCACATCCAACTGCACGCGGCCCAACTCGCCGAGGTCCTTGCGCCAGAAACCCAGTATCTTTTTCTGCGCCCGCAGCCAGCCTTGCTCATCACGCAATAGCTGGAAATCGTAGCCGGCCAGTTCGCCGCTCAAGCGCGCATGCTCATCCCTGATGCGGAACACGCCCCAGGCGGTCGCGTAGAAGCCTGCCAGGCGCTTGCGATCCACCGCCGCCGGTACATGGCGCAGCTTGAGGCCGTGGCTGGGGGCCTGGCAGTCATCGGCGCATACGGGCTTGCCGGTCTGAGCCTGGAGCATCAGGCGCAGGCTGTCGGTGGTCAGCGACACCACCATGTCTTCGGCGTTGCTGTCGTTGGCCATGATGACCACGGCCAGTTGCTGATCCGGCAGCAGGGTCAACTGGGCCACGAAGTCGTCGCCGCCACCGCTGTGCTGGTAGGTGCGCACACCGGGGCCGATGGGCTCGTCACCACAGGGCGCCAAGAACCAGCCCAAGCCCATCTGGCAGTCGAAATCCAAGGCATTGCCGGTGTTTTGCTGGGTAAACATGGCGTCGATAGACGTGCTGCCGAGGATGTGGCTGCCCTTGTAGGTGCCCTTGGCAAACAGCATGCGTACGTAGCGGCTGAGGTCTTTGGGGCTGGTCCACAGGCCGCCGGCGGCGAGGTCACGCACCTGGGGGTCGGTGCTGGCCTTGCCATCCTCGTAGCCGTGGGCGCGATAGCTCATTTGCGCACCGGTACCCAGGAAACTGGACTGGTTCATTCGCAAGGGTGTGAGCAGGCTGCTTTGTAACTGGGCTTCGAAGCTTTTGCCGCTGCTGCGCTCAATGGCGGCGCCCACCAAGGCATAGCCAAGGTTGGAATACGCCACCTGGGAGCCCGGCAGGCTGCTCAGCCACACACCCGACACACGCATCGGCATTTGCCCCATGGCATAGGTGCTGCGCAGGTCGCGCAGGTGCTCGCTGGGCAAGCCGGATTGATGGCTGAGCAAGCGCCGCAAGGTGATCGCTCGATCCGCCTCGGCCTGGTCACTGTGAAAGCGGGACCTTACGTAGAACTCACGCAGGGTCTGCTGGATCGGCGCATCCAGCGCCAGGTGTTGCTGCTCCACCAGTTGCAGCGCCGCCGTGGCGGTCAGCAGCTTGGAGATGCCACCTGCGCGAAACGCGGTATTGGGCGTGACCGGCACCCCCAGGTCTTTGTCAGCCAGGCCAAAGCCGCGGGCCCAGATCAGCTCCTGGCCATTGACCAGGGCAATCGACAATCCCGCCACATTGTCCCGAGCCATCTCCCGGGGAATGCGGGTTTGCAGGTAGCGGATGATTGCGCCGTAATCGCCTTGTGAAAGCGGGACCTTACGTAGAACTCACGCAGGGTCTGCTGGATCGGCGCATCCAGCGCCAGGTGTTGCTGCTCCACCAGTTGCAGCGCCGCCGTGGCGGTCAGCAGCTTGGAGATGCCACCTGC
>NZ_JAENSV010000040.1:0-41861 GCF_016613265.1 Pseudomonas sp. MF6751 | reverse complement strand
AAACGCTTCGATTTCAAGTGCCCGATCGAAGTCATGGGCGAGGTGATGCAGGAAGCCATGGCTATGCGGCATCATGCTCCAGCTTCAAATCAATAACCGTGTTGCACTCAGCTTCTGCAACCGCCCCCCTATTACACGTTCGCAGTCATAAGCTTTCTCGCAACGAGTAAGTAATAAAGGTGACACTCCGTCGGCTCCAGTACCTGGAATGCATAAGTCTTTTGGGGATTTATTGATGGCCTCCAGTGGAAGTGGGTCGAGCGTAGAGCTTGTGCAAGTTGCTGCCACTAACTGATGAGTGATGTAGGGCTCATAATGCCCTATCGCCGTAGTATTCAAAGCCCGGTAATATTTTTCCGGGTATGCTTGAAATAAGGTTCCTAAATTTCTGCCCCATGAGAAGGCATCCTTCGTAGCCCAATCAGCAGTGGTCGTGACGACCACCAAACTCGGTCTGAGAGGACTGTAGTATTCATAGGATCTTGCCAAGTCAAAGAGCGGTTTCATGCGCATAGCTTCGAAGGCAGGATTAACTAGAAGCGTTAAGTCGGCAACCGATGTCGCTTTCGAGCTTTCGCTCCCATAGGCGTCGCGGCGGATTTGGTCCCCAAGCGTCTGTGAGATGGAGGAATAAAGAATTGCTCCGCCAAAGCTGTGCCCAATCACGATTAAACGGGAGTCGGGGTTCATTTCGCGGATATTAGATAGCTTGCGTAGAAGCTCCGAAACCCCGCCGCCGTTTCCAACGTTATGCGCTGTAGCTTTTCTATCCCAGAATGTAAGTAAATAGCTGCTCCAGCCGACGAGCGGAGTTTGCTTGTCGATAGAGTCGCCGCGCCAAGCGACATAAATGCCCATTGTTTTATTCGGTGTGTTTTTTGTATTACCGAATCTGGTTACCAGGTTTTGAAAATTATCAATGTCACTGTCGTCGACTCTGGAGGAGTGATGCCACCCGTGGATATAAACAATAATGTTGCCCCCAGATCGCGCGACGTCTCGAGCTGTATTCACGCCTGAGTCCAACTGGCGCCGACTAAATGAATTACCAAACTCGTCAAATTCAACAAAGTAAATACAGTTTTGGTTTTTCTCGTCTGAGTCCGCACATTGCATGGTTTTTTGCGCGTCGAGTGTTTTGTGTGGGGTAATCCGGCCGTCTGGGCCAGGCGCAGGATCAGGCGTTACTCGATAGGGCCCTTGTGGCATACAGGCGGTACTAAGTGTCGCCATCAAAACGAGCATAGCCAGTCGTTGTACTGTGCTCATTTTCGAGTCCTTTTGTTAGATGGCGTTGTGCCTTTATGGACGATAGCTGACAGTCAGACGCTCTGCAATATCGGATGAGGGGGGCTGATTTAATTACCCTAGATAAAATCGCCGAGCAGTCATGAATGTGGTCACAACCACTCAGCGATCTTTCAAGTGGGTGGAAGATGTGGGAGGGTTGATGGCGCTACTCCAAGGCGACTCGGTGCCCGAGGACACAAGCGCTAATAGTATTGCCCGGCTGCCTGCGCGGAGGCTGGCGGTGCACACCGACATTAAAAATTCACTGGCATCTACAAGGAGTAGCCAGTAGGCTACATGTGACTCTGTGATCAATACTATAGGCAGGACGCCCGAGTTCGATACATGGCTCGACGGTATGAGGGATGTGTGGGGAAAAACGGCTGTGCTGATCCGCCTGGATCGAGCCGAAGAAAACAATTTTGGCGATTGCCAGCCTGTAGGCGATGGCATGAGTGAAATGCGTGTGTTTGTCGGGCCCGGCTACAGGATTTACTTTGTGCGCACGGGCATCACCGCTTACCTGATGCTGTGGGGGAGCGATAAAACCGACCAGAAACGAGGAATCAAGCGGGCAAAAGAGATTCTCGATGCTCTGAGAGGTCAATGACATGAGTAAGTCGACATTCAAACCAGAGGACATGCCGATCCTCGAGCTGGATACATCCGGCACCAGCGCCTATGAGGCTTCACGTTTCCTTGATAGCCCGGAAACCATCAGTGCCTATCTTGCGCAAAGCATGGCGTGCCATGACCCGCAAGTCCTTATGAAGGCGCTGGCCGAGGTTGCCAAGGCCCAGGGAGTGAACAAGGTTGCCGAAGCGGCGGGGGTGAATCGGGAGAGCCTGTATAAAACCCTGAAAGGCGGCTCAAAGACGCGATATGAGACGGTCCAGAAGCTGATGTTGGCATTAGGGGTGGAACTGACGGTGCAACCGATTGCCGCGACCGCAATTAATAAAACGGTCGTCATTGGCAAAGCGTGATGAACCAAAAACAGGACGGTTTATTTGATTGAAAATAGATACGTCCCTTTTTGTCGACAGAGCGCCCATCCGTTACGAACGGGATTAAGCCATTTACGAGAGAAGGCGTGTTGATGTGCGCCTGGTCTTGTAGGAAATCGACCTCTGGCAGCGTAAGGTTTCCTCCATGATACTGGCTATATATCCAGTATTTGCAGGTCGGCGCGCTCACAAAACGAAAATGAGTGAAAAATGGGCCTGTAGCAAAAAAAAGCCACTCCGTTAGGTTGAGGTCCTCTCCTTCAAGGAAGGAGGGTTCTTAATCAAATCAATGGAGTCCCAAAATGAACAAACCACAAACCCAGGCACCTCTTCGCCATGGTCGTGTCACATCCCCTTCCAGCCGTGGCGCAGTCGCCGTGGATCTTGGCCTGCTGGAGACCTGGCAGGTCAACGAAATGGAAGGCGGCAAGAACTTCCCGGCACTGACGGCCGGTCCGTTCCCGGCGCCTTATCAAACCGACAGTGACAGCGTCACCCCGCCAGCCGACGGCTTTATTCTCAGCGGTGGCAAGACCGATGCCCGTGACTGCATCAACTTCACCCACGAGGAAATGGCCAAGAAACTCGGCCGTGCTTTCACTTGGCCGTTGCTCAATGTCGAGCCGGGCCAGACCTTCAAGGTCACCTGGGCATACACCGCGCCGCACACCACCCGTGGCTATCGCTGGCTGATCACCAAGGATGGTTGGGACCCGAAACAGCGCATCACCCGCGCACAACTGGAAACCCAGCCGTTCGCTGAAGACTTCTATGCCCAGGTGCCGTACTACAGCCATGCCGGCGAACTGAAGGCCAAGGTCAATCATGAAGTGAAACTGCCGGCCAACAAGAAGGGCCAGCATGTGATTGTGTTGATGTGGATCGTCGCCAACACCGGCAACGCCTTCTATCAAGCCTTCGATGTGGACTTCAAATAAGCCCGCGCCGTTAAACCCACACGTTCTGAAGGATTAGAACATGTCAAAGATTGACTTTACCTCACTGCAATCGCCGCTCAACGATGCCGCTTCGCTGATGCCGAGCATTGCCGGCAAAAAGATCCTCATGGGCTTCTGGCACAACTGGCCTGCCGGCCCGAGCGATGGCTACCAGCGTGGCCAGTTCGCCAATATGAGCCTGGTGGATGTGCCAAAGGATTACAACGTGGTGGCCGTGGCCTTCATGAAGGGCAACGGTATCCCAACCTTCACCCCGTACAAGCTTTCCGACGCCGAGTTCCGTCGCCAGGTGGGTGTGCTGAACAGCCAGGGCAGGGCGGTGCTGATTTCCCTTGGCGGCGCCGATGCACACATCGAACTGCATAAAGGCAACGAACAGCCACTGGCCAGCGAAATTATCCGCCTGGTGGAAACCTATGGCTTTGATGGCCTGGATATCGATCTTGAACAGAGCGCGATTGATTTCGCCGACAACAAGACTGTCCTGCCTGCCGCTTTGAAACTGGTCAAGGACCACTACGCAGGTCAAGGCAAACACTTCATCATCAGCATGGCGCCGGAGTTTCCGTACCTCACCACCGCCGGCAAATACGTCGGTTACATCCAGGCGCTGGAAGGCTATTACGACTTCATCGCCCCGCAGTATTACAACCAGGGGGGCGACGGCATCTGGGTGCAGGAGGTCAACAACGGCAATGGCGCCTGGATTGCCCAGAACAACGACGCGATGAAGGAGGACTTCCTGTTTTACCTCACCGAAAGTCTGGTGAGCGGAACGCGCGGGTTTACCAAGATCCCGGCCGACAAGTTCGTCATTGGCCTGCCCGCGAACGTCGATGCGGCTGCCACCGGTTATGTGATCAACCCAACAGCCGTGACCAATACATTCAAGCGTTTGCACGACAAAGGATTGTCGATCAAGGGCCTGATGACCTGGTCGGTGAATTGGGACAACGGGATCAGCAAAGACCACGTGCCCTACAACTGGGAATTCAGCCGCCGTTATGGGCCGATGATCAATGGCACTGATCTCGCTGGCCTGGAGCAGGATGAGGCGGGACTGGAGATCGCCAATCGGCAGTAGTGCAAAGGGGCCTCTGGCAGACGTGCCAGAGGTCCAACAGCTACGCTTCTGATCTGACTAAAATCCGATGCCTGTTTGGGCATCGGATTTTTTGCGTCACGCTCAAATTGCGCTGAGCATTCCTAAAGCCGATTTACCGCACCAGACAAGGCCGCTTGTTATCAAAGCCCCAACCCGGGATCAGAAACTGCATCGCCACACTGTCATCCCGCGCTCCAAGGCCCATGCCTTTGTACAGCTCATGGGCCTGGGCCACGGCGTCCATATCAATGTTCACGCCCAGGCCAGGCTTGGCCGGCACCTTCACATAGCCCCCTTCAATCTTCAACGGTTCCCGCGTCAGGCGCTGGCCGTCCTGCCAGATCCAGTGGGTATCGATGGCGGTGATCTCCCCCGGTGCGGCCGCCGCCACCTGGGTAAACATCGCCAGGGAAATGTCGAAGTGGTTGTTGGAGTGCGAGCCCCAGGTCAGGCCCCACTCGTTGCACATCTGCGCGACGCGCACCGAGCCCTGCATGGTCCAGAAGTGCGGGTCGGCGAGGGGGATGTCCACTGATTGCAACTGGATGGCATGGCCCATTTCACGCCAGTCGGTAGCGATCATGTTGGTGGCGGTTTTCAGGCCCGTGGCGCGGCGGAATTCGGCCATGACTTCGCGGCCAGAGTAGCCGTTTTCTGCGCCGCAAGGGTCTTCGGCGTAGGCCAGCACATGATGCTGGTCGCGACATAGGCGGATGGCTTCTTTCAACGACCATGCGCCGTTGGGGTCAAGGGTGATGCGCGCATCGGGAAAACGCTCAGCCAGCGCGGTGACGGCTTCGATTTCTGCGTCGCCACTCAATACGCCGCCCTTGAGCTTGAAATCATTGAAACCGTATTTGGCCTTGGCCGCTTCGGCCAGGCGCACCACCGCATCGGCGGTCAGGGCTTTTTCATGGCGCAGGCGGAACCAGTCGTCATCGGCGTCGGCCTCGTTGCGGTAGGCCAGGTCGGTGGCGTTGCGATCCCCCACATAGAACAGGTAGCCGAGCATCTTCACCGCATCGCGTTGCTGGCCTTCGCCAAGCAAGGCGGCCACCGGCACTTCGAGGAACTGGCCCAGCAAGTCGAGCAGTGCGGCCTCCATGGCGGTGACGGCGTGGATGGTGATGCGCAGATCAAAGGTTTGCAGGCCGCGGCCCGCGCTGTCTCGAGACGCAAAGGTACTGCGCATCTGGTTGAGAACGCGCTGGTACTGGCCAATCGGCTGGCCGATCACCAGGCTGCGGGCGTCTTCCAGGGTTTGGCGAATGCGCTCGCCGCCGGGTACTTCGCCCACGCCGGTGTTGCCGCTGCTGTCCTTGAGAATGACGATATTGCGCGTGAAGTAGGGGCCGTGGGCGCCGCTGAGGTTCAGCAACATGCTGTCGTGGCCGGCGACGGGGATGACTTGGAAATGAGTAACGACAGGGGTATTCATGGCGCGTTCCTGGCTGAGTTCAAAGAGGTTTGCTGATGGCGGCGCCGCTGGGCACGGCCGGTACGGCAGAGGGTGAGGTCTTGGCAAAGAACACCAGGATGGCCGCGAGCACCGAGGTGCAGGCCAGGCCATACAGCCCGCCCTGAATCGAGCCGGTGGTTTGTTCCAGAAAACCGAAGGTAGTCGGTGCCACAAAGCCGCCCAGGTTGCCAATGGAGTTGATCAGCGCGATCACCGCGGCAGCGATGCGCACATCCAGATAGCCCTGGGGGATCGGCCAGAACAGCGACGACGCAGACTTGAACCCGATGGCCGCAAAACAGATTGCCACGAAAGCGAAGATCGGCCCGCCGGTGGTGGACATGAACATGCCGGCCGCCGCGATCAGCAGGGCCGCGGCGACCCAGGCTTGTTGGAACTTGAACTTGCCCGACAGCGAGGCGAAGGCATACATGGCAATGATGGAGATCAGCCAGGGGATCGAGTTGAAGAAACCGACCTGCACATCACTCAGGTCGCCCATTTTCTTGATGATGCTCGGCAGCCAGAAGGTGGCGGCATAGATCGTCAGTTGAATGCAAAAGTACAGAGCGCAGAACAGCAGGATCTGACGGTCCTTGAGCAGTTTGCCGAGGGTGGGTTTCACCGTGGTCAGGGCTTCGCGATCACGTTGCTCCTGATCGATGGCACCCACCAGCGCATCCTGCTCTTCGCGGCTCATCCACTTGGCATCATGGGGTTTGGAGTCCAGCCAGAACCACACGAAGAAGCCCAGCGCCACCGAGGCCAGGCCCTCGATGCCGAACATCCATTGCCAGCCATGCAAACCAAAACCTTCGATCTGCAACAACGCACCCGACAACGGCCCGGAGATCAACGACGCCACCGCCGAGCCACTGAGGAAGATCGCGATGGCCTTGCCGCGTTCCACGCCGGGCAACCAGCGCGTGAAGTAATAGATCACGCCCGGGAAGAATCCTGCTTCCGCCACACCCAGCAGGAAACGCAGGATGTAGAAGTGGGTTTCGTTCTGGATAAACGCCATCAGCGTGGCGACGATGCCCCAGGTGAACATGATGCGGGTCAGCCAGATACGCGCGCCGACTTTTTGCAGCAGCAGGTTGGACGGCACTTCGAACAGCGCATAGCCAATGAAGAACAGCCCGGCGCCGAAGCCGTAGGCCGCTGCGCCGATTCCCAGGTCATGCTCCATGTGCGTGCGCACGAAGCCGATATTGACCCGGTCGATGTAGTTGAGGATGAACATGACCACGAACAGTGGCAGCACATGGCGCTTCACTTTGCTCACGGCGCGGGCGAGCGCTGAATCACTTTCGGGTACGGCAGATGCTGGGCTTGAATGCTTCACGAATGAAAACTCCCCCTGATTATTTTTATGCGGGTTTGGTGTTTTGTTGACAGACATCATACAAGTTGTTTTTTGAAGGTCGCAATCCTGTCAGGGCTGTTTTTGTTCTTATAAGCCGGTATTGAGATTGGCTATTTTGGTTATTTGCCAGATTTTATTGGGTTTTGCCCCGCTGGTGATGGCTCGGGGTGTGCGCTTCTCTCAAAGCGAAGACAGGGTCGGGTGAGGTGGGATGAGTGTGTTGTCATACAAGTTGGGTGTTTTTCGCCGCCACCCGTCGCCCCGTGCGCTCAGGGTGATAAGCTCCTCCCAGCCCAACCCCGTGGACCCGTCTCGATGCCGATTAAAAGCACACCGCCTGTGCGCAAACGTTCCGCCAACCTGGCCCAGGGTGTGGTCGAGGCACTGACCCAGCGCATCCAGTTGGGGCAACTCAAGCCGGGTGAAAAACTGCCGTCCGAATCCACCATCGTGCTTGAGCATGGGGTGAGCCGCACCGTGGTGCGTGAAGCCTTGTCCAAGCTGCAGGCGTCGGGGCTGGTGGAGACGCGTCACGGCATCGGCACCTTTGTGCTGGAGCAGCACACGCAGCCGGGCCTGCGCCTGCATGTGGACACGGTCGCCAGCGTGCGCAACATGCTCGAATTACGCCTGGGCCTGGAAGTGCAAGCGGTGGCCTTGGCCGCGCTGCGCAGGAGCGAGGCACAACTGGCCCACATGCGCCAGGCGCTGGACGACTACCAAGCCTCCCTGGCCAACAACGACAGCTGTGTGGAGGAGGACAAGCGCTTTCACCAACTGATCGCCGAAGCCACCGGCAATACGTTTTTCACCGACATCATGCAGCACCTGGGCACGGCGATGATTCCGCGCACCCAGGTGAATGCCGTCGAGCGCGGCGGCGCGGACTTTGCCCAACTGGGGCAGTTGGCGAACCTGGAACACGAGGCCATCTACAACGCTATCAAGCGCCAGGACCCGGACGCCGCACGGGCGGCCATGGTGCTGCACTTGACCAACAGCCGGGATCGATTTTCCGGGCACTCTTAAGGAATCACCGTTGAACGAACACACCTTGTCCCAGCGCCTGGAGCGCGTGGCCGCGCACATACCGGCGGGTGCCCGCCTGGCCGATATCGGCTCGGACCACGCCTACCTGCCGGTGGCCCTGATACACCGCGGCGCTATTGCGGCGGCCGTGGCGGGGGAAGTGGCCGCTACACCCTTTCAGGCGGCCAACCGTACCGTGGCCGACAACGGCCTGGCGCAGCACATCACCGTGCGCCTGGCCGATGGTTTGGCGGCGATTCAAGCGGGCGATGACATTACCGCCATCAGCCTGTGCGGCATGGGCGGCGAGACGATCCGCGACATTCTCGACAGCGGCAAGGCGCACCTCAATGGGCGGGAGCGCCTGATCCTGCAACCCAACGGCGGCGAGCAACCCCTGCGCCAATGGTTGATGGGCAACGGCTACCAGATCCTGCACGAGGAGTTGCTACTGGAAAACCGCTTCTACTACGAAATCATCGTTGCTGAACGTGTTGGAGCGGTGACCTACACCGAAGAGCAACTGTACTTTGGCCCGCTGCAAATGCAGGCCCGCAGCCCGGCGTTTGTGGCGAAGTGGCAACGGATGTTGCGCCAGAAGCGCAAGACATTGGCCAGCCTCGAACAGGCGCGGCAGGCGGTGCCCGAGCAGAAAGTGCAGGAGATCGTGCAGCAGGTGAAGTGGATCGAGCAATTGCTCGCGTGAGCCACATTCGCGGCACTTCACCGCTACGCTGTAGTCTTCTCTTAAATCCCCCCAAGGTGTTGCCTCGATGATCACTGTTCACCACCTCAACAACTCCCGCTCGCAACGTATCCTGTGGGCGCTTGAAGAACTGGGCCTGCCCTACGACATCAAGCGCTACCAGCGCGACGCCAAGACCAACCTGGCGCCGCCTGAACTCAAGGCCATTCACCCCCTGGGCAAATCCCCGGTGATTGAAGACGGCTCTCGTGTGCTGATCGAGTCCGCCGCGATCATCGACTACCTCATCCGCCGCCACGGCAACGGCCAACTGCAACCCGCCCCGGCCACCGATGCCTACGACAGCTATGTGCAATGGCTGCACTTCGCCGAAGGCTCGGCCATGCTGCCGCTGATGCTCAACCTCTACGTCGGACGCCTGGGTGAAGCGGGCGCGCCGCTGCATCCTCGGATCGAATCGGAGCTGGCCAATTACCTAGGCTACCTGAATGACGTGCTGGGCCACACGCCGTACCTGGTGGGCGACGCACTCAGCGGCGCGGATATTCAGATGAGCTTTATCGGCGAAGTCGCCCAGGCCCAGGGCAAATTGCAGGCCTACCCGAACTTGGCCGCGTGGCTGCAAAAGCTCCAGGCGCGCCCGGCTTACCGCAAGGCGGTGGAGCGGGGCGGGGAATACGCGTTCGCCAAATAGCGGGACCACCGACACCGCCTCCTGTAGGAGCGAGCTTGCTCGCGAAAAACGTAAACGATAACGCGTGTTTCCTGGATGAACGCGGCGCCTTTGGGTTTTTCGCGAGCAAGCTCGCTCCTACAGAACCCGTTTCGGCAGGTGAACCTTCGAGTCTCCCAGCGCTCACTTAAAAGGTGGCACTGGCTTTTCTCGAAAGGAATCTGCATGCACTCCACCTCGTCAATCGCGCCCGTAGAGCGCGAACTGAGCCTGCGGGCAGTCATCACCGGGATCGTGCTGGGCATCCTGCTGACCCCTTCCAATGTCTACGCAGGCTTGAAGATCGGCTGGTCGTTCAATATGTCGATCATCGCCTTGCTGATCGGTTATGGCATCTGGCAAGGCCTGGCCCGGCGTTCTGCTGAACACCTGCCGTGGACCCTGCACGAGAGCAATATCAACCAGACCGTGGCCTCTGCCGCGGCGTCGATCATTTCCGGCGGGCTGGTCGCGCCCATCCCGGCGTATACCCTGCTCACGGGTAACCAACTGGCAGCCCTGCCGATGATCGCCTGGGTGTTCTCGGTAAGTTTCCTGGGGATCTGGATCGCATGGTACCTGCGGCCTTCATTGCTCAATGACAAGGCGCTGAAGTTTCCCGAAGGCATGGCCACCCTGGAGACCCTGCTGCACATCTACAACCATGGCCGCGAAGCCGCCACGCGTTTAAAAGTGCTGCTCGGCGCGGCGCTGTTGTCCGGGCTGGTCAAGTGGGTGGATACCTTTATGTGGGCCTTCCCGCGCTGGTCTCCGAACGCCCAGTTGGAGCGCCTGACCTTCACCGCCGACCCTTCGCTGTTGTTGCTGGGGTTCGGCGGCATTATCGGCATTCGCGTGGGCCTGACCCTGTTGCTCGGCGCCTTGCTGGCATGGGGCGGGCTGGGGCCGTGGCTGTTGGCCAACGACCTGGTGAGCCTGCCCGCCGACAGCAGCGGCCCGCAATTTGCCGCGCTGGTGGAATGGCTGCTGTGGCCCGGCGTGAGCCTGATGGTGTGTTCCACCCTGGCGTCCCTGGCGATTCGCCTGTGGGCGTTGCATCGCTCAACCCGAGCGACTGGCGGCACGCCCTGGGCGATTCCAAAACCTGGGCCTGCCGTGGGGTTCGCGCTGGCGATCGTGTTGGTGGTGAGCCTGCAAGCGCTGTTGTTCGGTATCAACCTTGGGATGGCGCTGCTGACCATTCCCCTGGCGATCTGCCTGGCCGCCGTGGCGGCGCGGGTGGTGGGGGCAACCGGTATTCCGCCGATTGGCGCCATCGGGCAATTATCTCAGCTGAGTTTTGGCATCGTTGCGCCGGGCCAGGTGCCGATCAACCTGATGAGCGCCAACACCGCCGGCGGTTCGGCGGGGCAGTGCACAGACCTGATGAATGACTTCAAGGTGGGCAAAGCGATTGGCGCGACGCCGCACAAGCAAGTGATCGCTCAGATCCTCGGGATTTTTGTCGGCAGCATCGTCGGCGTATTCGCTTACCTGGCGTTGATCCCAGACCCGCAAACCATGCTGCTCACCGAACAGTGGCCAGCTCCGGCCGTCGCCACTTGGAAAGCCGTGGCCCAAACCCTGACCCACGGGCTGGATTCGTTGTCACCCAGCATCCGCTGGGCCATTGCTGTTGCAAGCCTGTGCGGCGTGCTGCTGGGCTTTCTCGACAGCACGCTGCCCGCCCATCGCGCCCGCTATCTGCCCAGTGCGGCAGCCTTGGGACTGGCGTTTGTCTTGCCTGCGTCGGTGTCGCTGATGATGGCCCTTGGCGCGATCATGACCTGGGCCGTGAGCTGTCGCTTGCCGAGCGTGACGCAGCGCTTTGCGATCACGGCAGCGGCGGGGCTGATCGCCGGTGAGAGTATTACCGGCGTAGGCGCGTCGTTATGGCAGATGCTGGGAAGTGGATAAATGGCCCTCGTGGATTTACAACTCTTCACGAATTCAAAAGGCTCACCGTTATAGGCTTGGCGCTGTCACGTCCGGATCAAACCCATTCAACTGACCGTTGAGCCTAACCCATGAAACTGCCTGCCATCGCTGCCGCGTTTCTCGCCGTTGCTACGCTGCATCCTTTACCCGTACACGGCGCAGGCCCCATCACCCATGTCGCCATCTACCGAGGCCCGGCAGGCTGCCCGGATTGCTCGGAAAACGTGAAAACCGCCCTGCAGCGCCTTAACCCCAATTACCAGATCGACTTCGTCGGTGCCGACGAACCCATCGACATCACCCCGCAAACCCTGGCGCGCTACGATCTATACGTGCAACCCGGCGGTGGCCAGGACATCCCGGCCGCCCTCGACAGCCTGGGCGATGCGCGTGCAGAAGCCATCCGCGATTACGTCGCCAAAGGCGGCCGCTACCTGGGCCTGTGCATGGGCGCCTACCTGGCCGACGACAACAACTTCGGCCTGATCCCCCAGGCGCTTGATACCGAAGCTGGCCGTCCCGGTTTTGAAGTGTCCGGTATTGAGGACGCCGCCGTGCGGGTGACGTGGGACGGGCAACCCGACTCTGTGTTCTATCAGGATGGCCCTTACTTCCCCAAAGCTAGCGCCGCTGCGCCTTACAAGGTCATCGCGACCTACCACAATGGCGACGTGGCGGCGGCGCGCTACACCTACGAACGTGGCGTGGTGGTGCTGAGCGGGCCGCATCCGGAAGCTGGGCGGGAATGGTTTGAAAATGCCGATATCGAGCTGAGCAAAATGCCGCGTGGCGAGCTGTTCGGGTCGTTGATACGTAGCGCGCAAGAGTAGGGCGCGCCGCCCGTTACTTCAGGATGCCACTATTCCCCATGTCGATATCAGGCACGATGGTGGCGTAACCAGGCTACTTGTGCCTGGCCTCGGGCACTTAAGGTGAAGGTCATTGGCCGCCCGAGAACAACAAAAACAATGACTAGCCTCAACTGCAACGATTCCAACGGTCAGCTTGCGCAGGGCTTCAAGCCGCGCCATGTGACCATGTTGTCCATCGCTGGCATCATCGGCGCGGGGTTGTTTGTCGGCTCCGGGCATGCGATCGCCGCCGCCGGGCCAGCGGTGTTGCTGGCTTACCTGTTTTCCGGCCTGTTGGTGGTGCTGGTCATGCGCATGCTGGGGGAAATGGCGGTGGCGCGCCCGGACACCGGCTCGTTTTCCACCTACGCCGACCAGGCCATCGGCCCCTGGGCGGGGTTCACCATCGGCTGGTTGTATTGGTGGTTCTGGGTGTTGGTCATTCCCATCGAAGCGTTGGCCGCCGGGCATGTGCTCAACCAGTGGTTCCCTCAGGTTGATGCGTGGCTGTTTGCGTTGATCTCAATCGTTCTGCTGGTGATCACCAATCTGTTCAGCGTGGCCAAATACGGCGAATTCGAATTCTGGTTCGCCATGGCCAAGGTGATTGCCATCGTCGGCTTTATCGGCCTGGGCTTCAGCGTCCTCATGGGCTGGATCCCGGATCGCGAAGCCAGCGGCTTGAGCCGCTTGATGGAGGAACACGGCGGGTTTGCTCCCAACGGCCTGTCGGCGGTGGTGGGCGCGTTCATTACCATCATGTTCAGTTTCATCGGCACCGAAGCGGTGACCATCGCCGCGGCGGAATCGAGCAACCCGGCGCAGAACATCGCCAAGGCCACCCGCTCGGTGATCTGGCGTATTGGCGTGTTCTACCTGCTGTCGATCTCCGTCGTGATTTCCGTGGTGCCCTGGAACGACCCGCTACTGGCGTCCGTGGGTTCCTATCAGCGTGCACTGGAAATTATGAACATCCCCAACGCCAAATTCATGGTCGATGTGGTGGTGTTGATCGCGGTAGCCAGTTGCATGAACTCCTCGATCTACATTTCTTCGCGCATGCTGTTTTCCCTGGGCAAACGCGGCGATGCGCCAGCAGCGCTTAAAATCACCTCGAAGGCGGGCGTGCCCAGGGCGGCGGTGATCGCCAGCACCATCATCGGTGCGGGCGTTACGTTGCTGAGCTACTTCATGCCGGCCGGTCTGTTCCAGTTCCTGCTCGCCAGCTCCGGCGCCATCGCGTTGTTGGTGTACCTGGTCATCGCTATCTCGCAACTGCGTATGCGTCGGTTGCTGCTTCGGCAGAACGTCGAACTGACCTTTCGCATGTGGCTGTTTCCGTGGCTGACTTACCTGGTGATCGTATTCATCTGCCTGGCCCTGGGGGTGATGATGGTGACGCCGGAACACCGCACTGAAGTGTCCTCGACCATTGGCCTGGCGTTGGTGATTTCCTTTATCGGCCTGGTTACGTCGCGTCAGCACAACCGGGCACCCAAGCCGGTGGCGCTGGAACATTCCTGATCACGCCTGTGGGGTAGCGGTGATGGAAACCGAGGCACCTGTTTGCCAGACCATCGGCTTTTTGCTGCTGGACCAATTCACCCTGATCTCGCTGTCGTGTGCGGTCGAGCCGCTGCGCATGGCCAACCAATTGGCGGGCGAAGAACTCTACCGTTGGCAAACCCTCAGTCTGGACGGCCAGCCGGTGTGGGCCAGCGATGGCGTGTCGGTGACCCCGGACGCGTGCGCCCAGGACCAGCGCGGCTTCGATGCGGTGATCGTGTGCGGCGGCGTGGGCATTCAACAGGCTATCAGCCCTGCGCTCATCGCCTGGTTGCGCAGCCAGGCGCGCCTGTACTGCAAACGTCTCGGCGCGGTGTGCACCGGCAGTTGGGCACTGGCCCAGGCGGGGTTGCTCGATGGCTTCCAGTGCAGCGTGCATTGGGAGCTGATGGCGTCGATGCAGGAGGCGTTTACCCGCGTCAAGGTCAGCTCCAGCGTATTCACGCTCGATGGCAACCGCTTTACCAGCTCTGGCGGCACTGCGCCGCTGGACATGATGCTGCACCTGATCGGCCGCGATCACGGGCACACGCTGTCGGCGGCGATTTCCCAGATGTTCGTGTACGAGCGCATTCGCAACGAGCGCGACCACCAACGCGTGCCGCTCAAACACCTGCTCGGCACGCAACAGCCCAAGCTGCAAGAAGTGGTCGCCCTGATGGAGTCCAACCTGGAAGAACCCATCGACCTCGACGAACTGGCCGCCTACGTGCACGTGTCCCGCCGCCAGTTGGAGCGCATGTTCCAGAAGCACCTGTACTGCACGCCATCGCGCTATTACCTCAAGCTGCGCCTGACCCGTGCGCGCCAGTTGCTGATGCAGACGCCCATTTCGATTGTCGAGCTGGCGGTGATTTGCGGCTTTGTGTCCACGCCGCATTTTTCCAAGTGCTACCGGGATTTCTTCGGCGTTGCGCCCAGCGATGAGCGCTCGGACATGCGCCTGCATCCGCCGCCTGCGTTAAGGCCAGAGGGGCAATCCCGGGCCCCGCAACAGCCCAGAAATACACTGGAGCAGGCGCGCGACGAGCCGACGTTTGCTACGGTGCAGATTCAAAGGCGATAGGGCTTGGGGCTTGCCCGAATGCCAGTAGGAGCGAGCTTGCTCGCGAAAAACTCACAGGCGCCGCGCTCATTCAGGAAGCACGCGTTATCGTTGGCGTTTTTCGCGAGCAAGCTCGCTCCTACAGAGGACAATAAGCCTCAGCGCTCAAATCCACTGGTCATTCAACGCGGTGCGCTCACCGCCTTCATGCCCGGTATTCAAAATGCCCCGTGGCTCAATCATCATCAGCTTGGCCTCTCCCTCGGCCGCCGTCCTGTGCTCAATGCCACGCGGCACCACATACAACTCACCCGGCTTCACATACACCGGGCCATCCGGCAGGTCGATACGCAGCGTGCCTTCAAGCACCAGGAACGCTTCATCGGTTTCGGGGTGCGAATGCCAAATGAATTCGCCCTCGATGCGCACCACCTTGAACTGGTAGTCGTTCATTTCGGCGACTACCCTTGGGCTCCATTGTTGATTGATGAGCGAGGCTTTGTGCGCGAGGTTTATCGGTTGGGCGGGTTGCTGTAGGTGAGTCATGCTGAGCCTTCCTGTCGGTGAGAAGGCCAGACTATCCGGGCCGACAGGTCATAGGCTTGTACGATCCTGCAACGCTTCCACTCCTACACCCCCGCATTCCCCATGGGAATGCAGCACATAAAATTAATGCATTTTTCTTACTGCCACGGTTAACGTAATTTCCTTCAAGGCCACGGAGAACCGCCTTGAACTCATCCAAACCCAACCCTGTTGAAAAATTCGATACCTCAAGAGCCAACGAGTACGCACGACAAAGCCGTATCGCGCTGGCGGGCTATGACGCGTGCCAGGATCTGGCAGCCTGCATGCTCGCGGCGAGCCTTGGCGATGCCCCTTCGGCCAAGGTACTTGTGGTCGGCGCCGGCGGTACGGCGCAGGAGATCATCGCCATGGCCAACCTTGAACCGGGCTGGCGCTTCATGGCGGTTGATCCCTCCCAGCCGATGCTGGACGCGGCAAGGCAGCAGTTGGAAGCCAACCACTTGCTTGACAGAACCACCCTGCATCTCGGGACGCTTGAAGACCTGGCAGCAGACGGGTCATACGACGCCGCCACCTTGATCGGTGTGCTCCACCATCTGGAGGGGGATGACGCCAAGGACCGGATGCTGCGATCGATTCGGGCGCACCTGAAACCGGGGGCACCGCTGATCGTCGCGGGCAATCATTACGCGTATGCCAGCCAGCCGTTGCTGCTGGCCGCATGGGGCCAACGCTGGCGTCAGCATGGCGCCACCCCGGACGAAGTGAAGGCCAAGCTCGGCAAAATCCTTCAAGGCGCCGACCCACCCCATTCCGAGGCCGCAGTTCAGAAGCTGTTGCATGACGCTGGCTTCGGCGACGCGATCCGTTTCTTCAGCAGCCTTTTCTGGGGGGCTTGGTTGACGTGCAAAGTGGGGTAGCGATGTTTGCCCTTGCTCGACAACCGGTGGCGCGATTCAGATCGCCCGGAGAGTAGCCAGCCGCCGACGCCAATCGCCGCCATGCCGAAGGTGGCATTCCTCTTCGGAGTCGAAACTGACGCAGCGGCCGATGTTCGGGACGTGCACGTCAGCGTCATCCAGCGCGGCGGTAGTCAGCTCGCGCATACGGGCGTCCGCGCCGGTCTCAAGGGCGCGAGCCTTGCTCGCAACGCTGTCGAACACCCAGATCACCCGCAGGCTTTGGGGAAACGCGTGGTAGTCGACGGTGTGGGTCAACCAGTCGAAGCCCGGAATTTCGACCTTTGCGATCTCGCAGGCGTCGGTCAGGGCCGCGATGAGACGGCGTTCGATACGGGCGTGGTCGCGTGAGGCAGGCGGCATAGAGGAAATCCGTGAATCCTGGGAGTGGGTTGGGGCATCAGGCGATAGGCTGATCAGAGCGGGCGTTATTGAAGCGCGGGGCGCAAGCGTTGCCACTCATGTCCTCGGCAACGATATCCGGGTATCCCCGTTTGTGTTCCATCGCCAACGCGGTGGAGAAGGGTACCGCAATGCAAGTGGCCTGGTCACGGCGCGCCAGCATGGGCGGGCGATCAAGCCGGTAATGTGGGAGCAATCCTGACAGCGCGGCCCTACCTGTGGGCCGCGTCACTTCAGTGCTGGCGCACCCCTCTTGTCATACGCCGCAGTACCTGCTTATCGCCCTGCCTATAGTGCATGACCACCGCCCCGACATGCCCGAGGATAAGCACCAGCATTGTCCAACCCAGCAAGCTATGAAAGTTGCTGCCCAGATCAACCATCCACTGGATTTTTCCCCCCTCGAACCCCTCCATGACCGGCACGCCAAACGCAGAAAAAGCCCGGCCGGAGCCGTACTGGCGGATCATCCCGATCAGCGGGATCAGGAACATCAGTGCATACAGCATGCCGTGCCCGGCGGCGGCGACACGGCTGATGCTGAGTGGGCGCCGGTGTCGGTTCAGCAGACTCCAGCCGGCACGTAGGATCAGCAACACCAGTAATAACAACCCTACGGGTTTGTGAAAGGGCCACAGCCATTTATCCAGCGTTGAGTCTGACGCCAGGTAATGGGTTATGGCTGAGCAATAGATCCACGCAAACAACAAGAACATCAGCCAATGCACTGCTCGGCTTACCGAGTCGTAGTGTTCACGTGACCCAGCAGGGGGTGCGCAAGTCGTCATTGTCGTATCCTTCTGGCGAGTCGCCTTGCGTTCTTTTTCAAGCGCATTGAGGCGACAGATGATAAACGGCCAGACTGAATCTGGCGGTGACCAGATCATATACAAGGAGACACAGGCAGCGGTCGTGTCGAAACATCAAGAAAACATGCATCCCTCAGGGTGTGATCTGGATGCCCAACGGCATGGGCGTAGCCTGTTCAAATCCACCGAGCATTTTCAGCCGTACGCTCCCCACCTTCATGCCCGGTATTCAAAATGCCCCGTGGCGAGCCTTTGAGCACCAGGAATGCTTCGGGCGCGTGTTCGTTCTTGCGCAGGGCGTGGAACGATCAAAAGCTGTGGCGAGGGAGCTTGCTCCCGTGACGGTCTAAAGCTGACGCGTTTATGGTCGATAACCCGTATGAACCCGCTAATCAAGGACCGATTAAATGGCACTTTCCGTTAGCCCTGCCTATATTCCACCGGCCAATCTCAACCTCACGCCTTCTGAGCAGAAGCTCGTACTCCAGGCGTCGACGGACCCCGCCAAGCAAGCCCTGGCAAACGCCGGCCCCGCGGCCATTTACCATCCCAGTGAAGCGGCGACAACCACGGCACAAGCCCCGGAGGCCGTTGATACCTGGGTCGGTCGCTCCGAATCGCCGCACTTTCCTCGCTTCGTCGACCTGTTCAATGGCGCGCAAAGTGCGCTGAAAGCTTCCTTCCAGACATTCGAAGCGAACCTGGCAACCACTGCGCCCGACCTGGCCAGCACCGGGTACGGTTTTACCGTTGAGGCTGACGGCCGGCTGAAAGTGCTCGATACGGCTGGCCAGCTCAGCCGTGAGGCGACCGAGAGGCTGACGGTTCTGCTCAATCAATCCGTTGAGCTGAAGGCCACAGCCGTGGCCTACCGCAACGCCGCCATCGACATGGTAGACGCAGGTTCACCCTGGTCGGGAAGCACCCTGGGCTACTACAGCCTGACCAATGAAAACTTCGCCAGCACTATTGATCTGGCGCCCTTGTTCAGAACGCATGACCCGTCGGATATTAAAGCGGGCAGGAACCAGTTTTTCATAAACCAATTGTCTTCCAACGGCGAGCGCGCGACGCAAGAGACTGAGCGGGCGATGTTGGAGCGGCGTGCTGCCCAGGGGTTCAGCACCCAGGCTTGATTGGCGCAACCTGCGACTGTCTCGGTGGCAGGGGGCGCGCTTATTGTTCAGGGTTGATCAACGATCTCAACGTATGGTCCTCCCAAACGCCAGCAATCTTCAGATAGGCTCGCGCATGTCCTTCTTTTTCAAACCCCAGCGACTCCAGAAGGCGTTCACTTCGCACATTGCGGGGTAAATGATTGGCCATGATCCGGTGAAGACCCAACTGCTCAAAACAGTTTTGGTTAGTGACCTGAAGTGTTTTTTTCATCAGGCCGCGACCCTGGGCAGATTCCGCCAGCGAGAAGCCGAGATGACAGGCCTGAAAAACGCCCCTTACAATGTTCGTGTAGTTACACCGCGCTAGGACCTCTCCGCTCTCGGGTTCAAGCAAGAGGAAACACAGAGCGTTGCCAGCGTGCATATTGTTGACCTGCTGCTCGACTCTGGCCTTGGCGTTGCCGGTGGTGAAGTATTCCTCATCCCTGAGCGGCTCCCAGGGTTGCAGATGCCTGCGGTTGACGCGTTCGTAACGGCTGACCCTCTCGAAATCGTCACGTGACAAAGGCCGAAGGCAATAGCCCTCAACGCAATACTCCATAAACCCCTCCAGATTGATCAATGGCCCCATCTGACTGCCTAGCCGCAAAGAATAGCGCCGCTGCGCGTAAAGCGACCCCTTTCATGGCAAACAGGTCTACCATGCCTGCCCCGGCAGTGGTTTCACTCGCTCCCGAACTCAATTTTTCAAGGTAGCGATAATGTCCATCGACCAGATCTCCCTCCCCAAAGGCGTCGGCCCCCACGCCGCCAAGCTGCTTGACGCTATTACTGGCGCCTCCACCCATGAAGAACTCAACCGTGCTGGCGGTAAAGCCGAGGGTTTTGTGTTGGGTTTGGAGGCCACCAAGGCGATCAAAAGCCAAATTGCAGAGTCTCTGTATGTGGCGTATGACGACGCGGCGAGCAATCGGGCTGGTGAACTGAAGGGCTAGTCCACGTCAGCCCATGGTTCCGGAATGAGCGCCAATCGCCGGAATAGGCTGACGAACATAATAATTGTCGAATTCACTGCTTTCGATGAACTGGAAGCCATGGCGGGTATAAAAGCGATTCGAAGCGCTTTCTTTGAGAGCCCCCACTTTGATAGGCAGCGCAGCTGCATCGGCCTCTTTGAAAATCTGAGAGAGAACTGCAGACCCTACCCCTGAACCTTGCGCGCTCGGCCTTATATACAAATGGTCGAGCAAGAGTTCATTGGGGTGATGTTTCACCACTACGAAACCCACCCTCTCTCCAGACGCCTCGATATAGCGTGTGTCGCGAGCTTCAAAGCCGCCAAGAAACCGCTCCCGCGCACGCACTGGGTCAAATCGCCCAACACGCTCCAGACTTTCGCGCATGGCCTCGATTCGAATGGCTACCAGATTATCCAAGTCGCTTTGTTGAACCGGGACCAAAATGACGGGGGAATTTTGATTGGGTGCGACGGGCATATTGTGTGCTCCAACTACCATCCTGGGAAGCCAGTATAGAGAGCCTGATAGTGATGAAGCGACCCGCATGGTAGGTTCACGATATACATGGAGTAACGGTCCCCAGGAAGGAAATTGAGATGCCAGTGGACACCCACGCGATCCGCATTCTCTCGCAACGCCTTTGCATCGAGCCCTTCTGCGAGCAGGACGCTGTTGAGTCCTTCGCTTGTATCACTCCGGCACTGACTCGCTACATGTCCTGGGAACCGCTTGCCTCGCTGGAAGAGTACGCGCAAGTCTGGGGGCGGTGGCTGCCTGCGATAGCGGATGGCAGCGACATCGTGTTCACGATCAGGGAGCGGGTAGGTGCTCGTTTTGCCGGCTTGGTCGGGCTGCACCATACCGGCAGTGAAACACCGGAGTTGGGTATCTGGATTCGTGAAGATAAACATGGGTTGGGGTTTGGTGGTGAAGCGGTGCGGGCGGTTGTTCAGTGGGCTAGCCAGTGGGTGGCGGCAGAGAGCTTCATCTATCCAGTTGCGACGCAGAATCGTGCGAGTCGACGTATTGCTGAAGCTTTGGGGGGAGTTGTCATCGAGAGGCGGATGGCGGAGAAATATGATTCGGTTGTGTACTGGATAGCGGTGGTTTGACTCCGGGTATCAGGTTGGCCGGATGCTGACCTTCACGAGCGGCAGAAATCGGCCAAGGGCAGACTGCCTGCTCTATAAATAAATGTGTCCCCTTTTCGGGCAAAGTATTGGGCGAATGGAGATGAGGTCGGTGTGTAGTTGGTGAACCGGCAGTGATAATTTCAGATAGCCATTATGGATAGGTATCGCTACGCTCAACCTGTCTTACGGACTCACAACCCAACCTAGACGAAAGCTGATAGCTCCCTCACAAAAATCCACGCATGGAAACCATATGTCAGAGCTTTTAGGAAACCCATCATCCAGAGCTATTGGAAGCGTTTACAAAGAGAATAAAAGATTTGTTGTAATTGGTTTGACGGGAAGAACTGGTTCAGGATGCTCTACATCAGCGGAAATTCTTTGTAGTGCCTCGATTGAGCTTCCAGAGAATGCTTATTCTGGAATTACAAATAATGAGCTAAGAAAACATCGAATAATCAAAAAGTTTATTGAGTGCCGATGGCAGTCGTTTCAGTGTCTTCAAGTTAGAACGGTCATAACTAGATACATTCTCGCACTTAATTTTTCAGAGTTTTGCCGCTTTATTTCCGAAGTGATGTCTAGGGATATACATAAAGCTTCGGAAGCCATGAGAGTAATAAAAGAAGAATACGATGATCTTCATATCGAAATATCTGAGTATCTTAGGAGTCCTGAAAGCACACTTGATGAAATAGAAGCTAAGCAAGAATTTGCTTTCGATTTTTACTTCAAAAGATTGCCAGTTTTCTCAAACAAAATACGAGAGGCCCTAAAAAATATTTCGATAGATGCATACACAAAAATATACCAGAGTGCAGGTGACAATATTCGAGCATCAGGGCAGGTAAATAGCTCTAAATTTGATGACTCAAAAGTCTTTCATTTTCCCAAAACTATAAACAAAATAATAAAGTCCGCACACCATGTAGCCCGAAAAAACGATGAGTCCTGCTTCATTGTGATTGACGCAATCAGAAATCCATACGAAGCAATATTTTTTAAAGAACGTTACGCAGGGTTTTATCTGGTATCAATAAACACAGAAAATGAAAACAGACTAGCCCACCTCCGTAGTACACACAAATTTTCTGAATTCCAAATAAAAGAGCTTGATGAAAAAGAGTACCCAAGCAAACTTTCTGGGTATAGCAAATTCATCTCGCAAAACATACAAAAATGCATAGAAATATCAGACATACACATACACAATCCTAGAAAAGAACAGTTCAATAACGTTGAGCTTAAATGCCAGCTTGCCTGGTATGTTTCTTTAATACAGCACCCAGGGTTGGTAATGCCAACATCTTTAGAAAGCTGCATGCAAATTGCTTACACGGTGAAGCAAAGTTCTGGCTGCATATCAAGGCAGGTGGGGGCAGCAGTAACTGACGAGGAATTTTCTGTCAAATCAGTTGGATGGAACAATACGCCACAAGGGCAAGTACCATGCCTTCTCAGAAATGCAGAAGACTTACTCCTTGGGCAGGATACTTATGCATACAGCGAGTATGAAAGAAATGATAGTAAATTTAGGGAGGTTTTACATGGGAAATTTGACAAGCTAAGAAAATCACCGCTACTGGAAGGTCGCAATTTGTCTTTTTGCTTCAAAGACATGCAAAATGAAATAGACGGTGAAAAAAACCAAGTTCACACACGCTCACTACACGCAGAAGAAAATGCATTCCTTCAGATTTCAAAGCATGGCGGAATGAAGCTTAGAAACGGGATACTATTTACTACAGCCAGTCCATGCGAACTCTGCTCCAAGAAAGCCTACCAACTTGGAATCAGCAGAATTGTATTTATTGACCCATATCCTGGAATTGCTACTCGCCATACTTTACTAGTAGGAGACAAAAGTCCAGAATTACAACTTTACAGGGGCGCAGTTGGCAGAGCATACCACCAGCTTTACCAGCCAATAATGCCCTACAAAGATGAGCTTGAAACCCTGCTATCAATTCCCAGCAACGCAAACAAAAAAGCTGTTCGGACAAAGATGCTAGAAAAAGAAAACCAAGAGTTACGAGAGGAGCTTGAGAGACTAAAAATCCAACTAGATAGCCTTAGTAAATAACAATCCCCATATAACCATGATTGAGATGGGGCGAGGCGGTAAGTAATGGTAAAGACCGAAGGAGGGCGGATATTGTTAATATGCGGGCAGTCCGCTTTTGGCCGATTTCTGCCTGTCATGAGGGGCAGAAAACGACCCAAGCCGATATCTGAATCGCTCGCATAACATCGTCAACGTTTGAGACGAAATCTCTTGTTTAAACTAGACTGGCCGATAACGGACCAGAAGGCAGACGTTGATGCTTTACCGCTTTGGTCCTCAGAGATTTTCTGACCAGGCCACATTACCGATGAGCATTGTGGTGATGGGGCTGCGACTGGGAGAAAAATCATCGGTGAGCTGGCCTGACTCCCGCAGATCCAAAAAATCGTTTTGATGAATCTTTTCTTTCTGCGGCGGGTATAACTTCAGCGCAGCAGCGAAAACCATCGATTTGCCACCAGTTTCTCCATCTGCCTTGCAAGCGTCACCACGGTGCTGTACAGCCAACTTGGCTCGACCTTGTTTGACGTGCCCAGCGTTCTCGCCGATTAGGTCCAGCGAACTGCGCATGTTCTTGCCAACGTCACTTGATCCGCGCTGCTCGACCCAAAGCACAACCTCCATAAGCGGAAGGGGGACGGATTTATTTCTAGGATAATAAATCTGTCCCCTTTTCGCCGTCCCCTTTTCGCCTTAATAAGGACGTTCCGGACTCGATCGGGCGACAACCCGCATCGACTGAGTAGGCTGGGGAGTGCGCCACGGCGCAATAGGTTCATGCTCCGCCTCAGTCGTCTGGATTCCTCGCTTGGAGCCGCTCATACTGGCGTCCCGAAAAAAGCGTAGGCGAGGTCAATGAAAACAGTTCTAAGGATGGCACTGATAGTAATGCTGGTCGCGGCGATCTTTACGGCGCTCGGCTTCGCCGAAAATAACTACATGCTGAGTTTTGGCCTGTTTCTGGCCGTGCTCTCAGGCTTAGTCACCATCGCCTTAGCTGCCACGGCGAAGATTCAAGCTGTACGCGCGATCTTTGTGCCCACACCCGCGGTCGTTGAGAACAAGTCGTTCTCCTTCAGCAACACCACGGCAATACAGAATTACCCTAGCGAGGAGCACCGTGAATTGGCTTCGCTACGCCAGGACCTAAGAACGCTCCAAGATAAGCATGATAGCGCCGCATTTGAGCTTGCCACGCTGAAAACGCATATGCGCCTATGCTTCGATAACATTCGCTACCATGAGGAAATTACACTTCCCTACGCACTGGCAGGTCAGGTCGGGACAATGATCGTTGCAACAATGCTGACGCTAGTCGGAACCTCGTTGTGTGCGTTCCCCGATTGCGCATACATGCTAGCGAAGGCCGTTAATTCACTATTCTTTACGGGCTGGCAGCACGTCGGTCATTGACTTGCAGGCTGAACGCCTCACTACAGCGTTCTGACTCACTCTGGAGATGCCGGCCTGTGACACAGTACGGCACCAATTCGGGGATACGGACCCAGTGAAACGCTAGGTCAACTACTGGCCGAAAGTCGTTAGACGTGACCGGCTGAAACTGGGCAATTGCCGCCTGTCGCGAGAGGCAGCAACCGGCCAAAAGCAGTCATTCAATGCTCTACAAAATCAGGCGCGATTCAGAAGGGTAATGTAGATGTACAGGAGGTACACTCCGCTGCTCAAAAATTTAGGATCATCAGATGGACTTTTGGATTCTTCTTGGCGCAGTGGGTTCAGTGGCATCGATCATTGCTCTTCTGCTTCCTTTGCAATCTCGGTTTCAAAAGCTGGTCCACGTCGCCTACGGGATCGCTATCGCCGGATTTTCTATTGTGGCAATGTGGTACTGGCTGCAAAATGCTCGGATTCACAGCGTTGAGCGTGCTGCGACTACCCTTCTTGCCGGTGTGAGGATGGATTACACCAGCCTGGGTTTTACGCAGGCCGCTCTGGCGTTCTTAGAGAAGAACAAAGATCTCTATCCAGATGCGTACGCGAGAGCTCAAAAAATGTGTGAGCACAGCAATTGCCTCGCACTGTCTAAATCGACGGATGAGGTTAATTTGTCTTATGCCCTCCAAGGACTCATTCGGGGAATCAGTACGCTTGAGGGCGGCTCCTAGCCGGTCGTTCGAGGCGACTGCCGTCGGCAAGCCTCTACTTCACGTTAGGCTTCCTAAAAACCGCAGCAGAAGTCAAAGATGCCATACGCCAATTGCCACATTAGCGACAGATTCTATAGGTTACGGATTGATCGACAGCATTAGTCCACAATTGTACCGTAGGCAATGATCCTGATTTCACGCTAACGCAGCTCTGTTGCGGCCTTTGTTATTAAGCCTTAGCGAGTAGTAGCTGTAACAAAGGCTGGCTTGTGGGTAATAAAAATCATAAGAAAAATTCCCTATGCTAAAATCTGAAACACCATAATAGAGGCGATGAGTTCTGCACCGTATTTCTTAATCACAGAATTATAAAATGCTGGCTCCACATGCTTCGCGAATGCCAGTCGCCCTTTGAGTGCATAAATTTCTTCATCAGACAATTCGCCAAGTGAATGCTTATGAATCAATGATCTGAAGTATCTTTTTCTCTCCCGACCTAGCGATACCTTGTTGTCATTTGTTAGTACAAGCCCTGTGACATGACGATTATTTCCTTTTGATGAAAAAACAGTCTTTTCTGAATTTATTCTTAATGTTGGGTAAGCGATTTCGGCGCAGATCTTATTAACCATATCGAGAAGCCCATACAAAGCACCTCGAGCATTAGTGGTAAATGTAAGGTCGTCCGCATACCGAGTATATCTAACACCTAAGCGAGCACATTCATCGAAAACTTTGCAATCAAATTCATACATCAAGGTGTTCGATATAAAGGGTGATGATGGCGCCCCAATACTAAGTCTGTGCAAAGGTTCTTTCTTTCTAGCCCAGAAAAAAATCTTTTTTACTGCATATGCATCTTCGCGAAAAATACTTCCTCTGTGTCTTTTTATGTGCGAAACAAGGTCGCTCGGGCTTATAGAAGGGAAAAAGTCTGAAAAGTCCAGTTTTAGAAGATATTTGCTATTTAGGTGCGCGATAGCGTTCTCCTTAATACTTACTCCTTCTCTATATGCTGTGGCGCAATCATGGACTGGAAGCCCTTTCAAGTAGCTATCGAGAACCATACGCTGCATCACTTTTAGCACCTCTGTAGGTTGCGCAATAATTCTTACTCCTCGACCGCTCCTTTTAGGGATTGTATATACTTTATATCGATAAGGCGCCGTATTCACGAAGCTAACTAATTCCGTTGTGCTAATCAGTAGCTTGCTTGCCAGTTCTTCTAAAATGAGCATCAGTCCACCTCCTCTGGTAAAATGACTGGCTCGGGAACTGCTTTAGCGTAGGCTGACTTAATGATGTGCATTCTTTTTGTCTCGCCATCATTGGTTGCATAATACTGCTGGGCTGCAAGTTTTACTTTGGTGGGTTCAAATTTACCCGCAAACTCCACCATAACCACGTCGATAGTTGCATAATAATACTCGATATGCCCTCGGCTTGAACTGTCAATTAAGTTGAACTTATCGAGAAGAAAAAGAAGTCTTTTGAGTTTGTCTCTTGTAATGTTAATATCGATAGCCTGAAGATAAGCTTCGATTTCCATAAATTTTAAAGCCCTGAAAACTTTTATTACCTCATAGATTACAAAAGCGATATGCCCCTCATTATCTATATTGAATGCCTCTGAATCATCTCGGTTTGATATCGCACCTAAAATATCCTCTCTCATTTCTTTCAATGAAGTGGAAAGGCTTCCTGCAAGATCGTCATTATTCCATGGATATGAGCAGACGCTACTTTCCTTTACGCCTTGTAGATATCTTAGTGGCCCAAGCCTTATGAAAGAGTTCTCTTCATAATGATCTTGTCTTACAAAAACCAATATTTTATTTTTGAGCGCTTTGTTTTTTACAAATAGTCCAAGTTCAGCTAGCGCACCTGGGCTTTCGAGAATTATAACTATTAGAGACGATATGTGAGCTATGTCACTCTCAAAGGCCAAGAGATCTTTGTAAACAGCATCATGAATCCAGTCTTTAAAGTCTTCAGCAAGAGTAATACTGTCCGCGAGATGACATTGGGCTTTATGCAAGTACTCAACAAGCGCCCCTCTAACAGAAGTCGGCGCAGGCGATTTAACGTCGACCTGGCCGCCGCAGAGAAAAAGTATTGGATGAGTCAGGATGACACGGGAATTTTTGAGAGAAATATATGCTAGTGACTCGAGCCTCTTATCATCGAATTTCAAAGTCACTTTAGTCAATCCTAGTCCATGGCACTTGTTTGCGTCTCCAGGAGGTTCTCTTTACCAAAGATATAGCGGCGAAGGCTCGCGTGGGCTTTGCGAGGAGTGCGAGGTACGAGTGCGACGAGTGAAGCCCACGCGAGCCTTCGTCGCAACTAATACCGTTCAATAAATTAGAGTCTGGCTATACACCGGACTAGAGCTCGAAAGCTCCTAAAACGCGTAAAGAGGACGCCATCTTATTAGGGTGCGAGCTTTTGTCAAGCTTACTTTTCGGTTGATCCATCGGCCTGTCCAATGAGTCTTGACGAGGTTCTAAGCACATTTTCCACGGGGCGGCACGTACAGCCCGTTCCAAGCTATAACGAACGCAGAAACATGTCCATGACGTCTGCAGCGTCTTGGCAAACATACTCCGACTCACGTCATCAGATTGCCTGACAGGTACGGACGAGACGGTCACTCATGAACGACTGCTATTGGCCGAAAGCAGTCGCCGCTCTCGTCATCGCAGAGGGCTTTGTGCCGAGGCTGAATCCACCAAAGCCATCAAGCGCCAAATCGCCGAGTCGTTGTATCTGGCTTACAACGACGCGGCGAGTCATCGGGCTAATCAGTTGAAGAGCTAATCATCACCCAGGGCAGGGCACTTCGCGGTCCAGGAGTCTGGCGGTGAGGAGTACACCCAGTTCGCTCAGTTGGTGGATGGCGAGGGCGATGTCGCGGTGTTTGCCGTTGAGGTCTTCGGACAGGTCGAGCAGCAGGGTGCTGACGCTGGTGAAGGTTTCGTAGCTGTTGGTGATGAGGGTTTCGTTGCTGGCGTTGGGGGCGACGGTGAAGAGCGTGGTTGAGTCTGGTTTGAGCATGTTTGAATTCCTGTTTAGGGCCATCATCCTTTAGCTACTAAACATAAGGGTGGCGGCTGTGCGCAGGTTAGTAGACCGGGGAATCCAAACAAAGCCGGCGCACCCGAAGGTGCCCTGCGCACAGCCACCATCAAACACAGACGCAATGTCTGATCGATGAAGCTTGTGCACGTTGTCTGGATTAACCTTCAGGCTACTAAACCCGATCACTGAACAATTCAGCGACCGAGCCACCTTAGAGACGGCCACCTCAGCGCACAAGCCGGCGGATTCTGACGCAGGCGTAGGCAATGGAGCAAGGTGCAGCAGGGGAATCGGATTTTGCCTTCAGGCGCTGCGTTATCGTTTGGGGTTTTCGCGAGCAAGCTCGCTCCTACAGGCGTGTTCGTCACCTCAGACGAAATTGTTAGCATTGAACGCGTTTCATATTGGAGGCAGGGATGGATGAAACGATATGAGGTTCAACGGATCACCCACCTTCCGCGCGAGATACAAGCGCTGGAAAAGGAAGCCGTTGGCGAGGGTTTCAGGTTCCTCACGCGTCTGATTAACGAATGGCACTTTGGAGCAAACCGCTTTGATGCACCAGGCGAGTGTCTGATGGAGGCCTATTTGAATCAGCAACTGATAGGCATCGGCGGTCTTTCAGTTGATCCCTATGCTGACAATAATGTGGCCAGACTGCGACGGGTGTACATCGCGCCTTCGTCAAGGGGGCAACGCGTCGGACAGATGCTGGTAAAGGCGCTTGTTGAACGTGCAGCTCTCAGGTTTCAGGTCGTGCGTCTTTTCACGGATACGGCTGAAGGAAGCGCCTTTTATGAGCGCTGTGGCTTCAAGCGGACAGATGAGGCTCAGGCGACTCATATCATGCTGCTTGGCGGTTTCTGAAGCGATGGCTGCAATGGCAATGGCTCACGGCGTTAGGCGTGGCCGATAGCTTGTAAGTGACGGGATTAAGAGAGCAACCCCACAACACTGCAACATCGCCGCAGCACTGTGGGGTTGCTATGCCAGCGCCTACACCGACCCGAAACGTACCTCCACTGACAGACTGCCCTGGTTATCGCTCAGGCCAGCCCCGTAGCGCCCGGTCAGGTCGTCATTGATGCACAACTGCAACTCCCCCTGCTGGCCACGCGGCAATTGCGCCTGGTTGCCGACCAGGAACGGAACGCCGTTCTCACCGATACGCCCGATCAATGCGCCTTCCGCTTGACCGGGCAAGGTATAGCCTGGCTTGGCGGTCAGGCCTGGGTGGCCCGCCGCGCCGACCATGCCGGTGCCCGGGTTGGCCGTCCACTGCCCACCGGTGCACACCGCCAGTTGCCAGCTCTGTCCGTTGACCTGCACGCCGGTGCCCTGCCAGGGGTCTCTGGCTTGCACCTGCACGGTACGCTTGAGCAGGTCGCTGGCGACCACGTCGGCGGCCTGGAAGGTCAGCGCGGTGATGGTCAAGGTCGGGTTGGCGGTGCCGGTGGAGGGGAACACGCCGTCGCCGACCAGGAACAGGTTGGGGTGGTCCCAGCTGCGCTGGTCTTTGTCCACCACCGACTTGTTGCGGTCCGAGCCCATGCGGTAGGTGCCCATCAGGTGGCCAGCGCCGTAGAAGGCGTAGTTCTGGTGGTCGTAGTTGAACACCGTTTGCGCGACGAGCGTGGGGTCGAGCGTGGGGTTCAGGTTGGTCAGCTCGGTGGCGCCCATCAGTTTGGTGATGATATGCGTGGCGGCCAGGCGCGCCTGCTTGAAGCCCTCCTTGGTGTAGTCGGACAGTTCGTAGGCGATCTCTGGCCGAGGCAGGCCCAAGCCGTCGGTGAAATGCTTGCTACTCTCCACCTGGCACAGCGCATGCTCGGGGTCTTTCTCCACTTGCTCAATCAAGAAGGCCAGGCGGAACTGGCGGGTCAGCACGCTGTTGAGCTTCTGCACCAGCGCCACGCCGGACAATGCCTCGCTCTTGTGGTCGGCGCCGCCATTGTTGGTGCCGCCATTGTTTTCGCCGTCGATAAAATCGCAGACCGTGGTGTACGGATCATTCGCCGACCAGTTCCAACCCTCGTTGCCGATCTCGATACGCCAGGCGGCACGCGTGCTGCGGAACGCACCGTCGCGCATGTCTTCGATCCCTGAGGTGGACAGTGGCCCACGAAAGGGGAACAACGGCTTGCCTTCAGGCATCAGGCCCCAGGCCAGGTACACCGGGTGGTCGGCCAATGACTTGCCGACCTGGCCGCTGCTGTTGGCGACCCCTTTTGGGCTGTGCGGGCCGATGGAGTTGAGCAGCAGCTTAGGCGTTTCGATCGCGTGGGCGGCGATCACGTAGCGCTTGCCCTGAGCCGTGCCGTTCTGTTGCGTGCCGTTGTTCTGGTACTGGATGAAATCGATCCCCGTGACCCCGTTGGCATCCACCTGCACCTTGCTCGCCACGCACTGGTAGAGGATCCGCACGTTACCGGTATCCAGCGCCTTGGCCATGGTCACGGTAGCGTCGTACTTGGCCTGGATCGGGCAGATCGGCGTGCAGCTGGTGTTGCCGGCGCATACCCGGCGGCCGTTGTCGTTCTGCGAGTTACGCCCGGCCGGGGTTTGCCGCACGTTGAGAGTGATGCCCTGGTACTGCGTGCCATTGATGGCCTTGCCCACGCCCTGGTCGACCAACGATGGAGGAATGCCGTGCATGCTGTATTGGTAGCCCTGGGGGAAGGTCACGCCCAGGTAAGTCTGCAACGCCACATCGGCGGACACGCCCATCTCTTCCTCGGCGCGGCAGTAGGCGGTCTGCAGGTCGTCGTAGCTGATCGGCCAGTCGACCCCGACCTTGTACTTGCTCTGCATACGAAAGTCGTTGGGTAACAGGCGCAGAGCCGTTCCCATCCAGTGCCACATGGTACCGCCGCCCACCCGCTCGTAGGTGCTGGCGAACAGTCGCGGCCCGTTCTGTACCAGGTAGCTCTTCTGCACCTTGTCCTTGTCGTGGCTGCCGGCGGTGATCAAGTCCTGGATAGTCGCTCGCGGGGCGAACTGTTTGGCCGGGGTCTGCTCGCTCTGCTCCGGTGGGTAGGGCGACTCGGGCGCCTTGAGCACGGCCGTGTAGAAACGCTCCAGGTACTCGCTGCGGTTAGGCGGTATCGCCGGGCCCGACTCGAGCACCAGCACTTTCAAGCCGGCCAGGCCCAGCTGGTAGGCCATGACGCTGCCGGCCATGCCGGCGCCCACGACGATCACGTCGGCGGTTTCGATGTTCTGGGTGTTTAGAGTGCTCATGGCTGCTGCCCTTCCTTGGCGTCGACACCGGTGAATTGCTTGAGGGTCGGTGGCTGCTCGGCCCAGTAGCCGAAGTGGTACTCGCTGTAGCCCATGGGGTGGGATTGGGCGATTTTCCACGCCCAGCTTTCCTTGTAAGCCTGGTCGGAGACCACGCGGATGTCACCCGTGTGGGCGGCGCCTTGGTCATAAGGCTGGTACCAACTGCCAAGCAGCCACAGCTTCATGATCGAGCGGGCGCCTTTGGCGATCTGCGGGTCCGAACTGCCGAGTATGGCGCTGGCGATCTGCTCATGGGGTTGGCCTTTGATAGGGACGTACAGGTTCAGCAGTTTGCTGAACGCTTCGGTGCCCATGCCTTGCTGGGCGGTGTCGAAAAACACCGGAGGCAGGTTGATCGGGTCGACGGCAGGCGCCAGCAGCTTGGCTGACAGGCCAGTGAGCTCGGCAGACAGGTCGATGAAGTCTTGCAGGTTCGGGTCGCTCATGGCATCACTCCTTGGCACCGGTGGATTGGGCACGTTCAAGCAGAAAGGTGAAATCGGCGAAGCTGGTGCGCGGTGACTGGGTCACCCGGGTGGTCGCGTTGTTGTGGCACTCCATGCAACTGGATGAAGCCTGCGGCGTAGTGCCCTGGTTGTAGGTTTCCAGGGTGGCGTTGGCCAGGAAGTTCGGCGCAGGCGTGCCCAGCGGGTTGGTTGGCGACGGCACCTGGCAGTCATCGGCGGGGGCGGTTGGCCATTGGGTGCTGATCAACTGGTAGTTGGCCCACACCGTGCCCTTGAGCGCGCCTTGCCACTGCGCGTTGAGCTGGTGGGTTGCGGCGGTGAGCGGAATTTCCCGCACGATCTGCGAGGGCGTGGCTTTCTTCGACGGGTCCCACGGCTGCGCGGGCGGCTCGTTCACCGGGCGGTCGCTGGCCTGGGCGTTGTAGAACAGGTAGGGGCCCTTGCGCTCGTTCATGGGGGTGGTCTTTTCCGGTACGTTGCGCACGTGCTCGAAGCTTGACCACACCCACTGCGGCGCATCTTTGGTCTTGTGCACGATGTGCAGGCCGACCAGCCCGACCTTCTGCGCGTTGCACGATTCGGGGATCACCGCGCCCTTGCTCG
This sequence comes from Pseudomonas sp. MF6751, assembly GCF_016613265.1. Taxonomy (NCBI): domain Bacteria; kingdom Pseudomonadati; phylum Pseudomonadota; class Gammaproteobacteria; order Pseudomonadales; family Pseudomonadaceae; genus Pseudomonas; species Pseudomonas sp. MF6751. The sequence goes on along the minus strand of NZ_JAENSV010000040.1, from coordinate 9,251 downwards.
GGTCGGCGTTGCCTGGGGTGTAGACCAGCGCGTCGACGGCGTGGAAGTCCTGCGGGTTGTCGTTGCCGCCGAGTACCTTCCAGGCCGACTTGACCATGATCGCGCCGACCTGCTTGTCCTCCTTCACGCCGCAGGAGAAGGCGATGCGGTTGTCGGCCTTGGTGAAGAAAGCCTGTTGGCCTTCCTTGCTGTACAGACCATTGTTGACGATGGTGTCGAACATCGGCTGGTTGACCATGATCGCGTTGCGCGTGTAAGTGCCGCTCTGATCGACCAGTGGGCCGGTCTTGAACGGCTGGATGGTCTCGTCGAGCACACCGGCGACCTTGCCCATCTGCTGCAGCACGGGCAGGTCACCCTTGCCTTGGCAGGCCGGGGGTAGCGGCGCCTTCTGGTTCCAGGCGACAGGCTTCTGGCCTTGGGGCAGGAAAATCTCGTAGCTCTCCTTCCACGACTCCCAAACCGTCTGCCCCGGCGCGCCGATCTGCGCCGAGGTGTTGGCGCTGCCGTCGGCGTTGGCGGGCCAGTTCAGCGCGACGAAGGTCTGCCACGACAGCACGTCGAAATCGTGTTGCAGGTTGTCCAGGGTGAAGGGGGCATTGGCGGTGACGTCGAAGGGAATCGCAGGTGACAGCGGCGGCGGGCTGGCCGCATCGGCCATGGCGAGCACGCTGGTGAAGCTCGCACCCAGGCACGCCAACCGTTTCAAGGTTATTTTCATTATCGTCTCCTCAGCAGATAAAGCGTCGGGACGACGAGGCGTACTGGCCCTTCATGGACCGATAGTTCAGCGTTATCCCTTACGCTAGGCTGAAGGCTAGCCGTTGCGCTTGAACCGCCAGAAATATCCGACTAAAGGTAGGGATAAGCAGGAGGGCTCAGTGGGTGGATGGTCCGGGGGCGATGTCGAGGAGATGAAGGCGGGGCCTTCATCAAGCGCCAGGTTGGCCCCCGGCAGGATTAGTAGGCGCGTGCCTCTTCTCGGCTGGATGGGGCACCGCTGCGTTCGAATAATCTATGCGAAAACTCCAGCACCGCCAGCAACAATTGAACGGCACCCAGCACCAGCAGGAAAGGTGAAGCGCCACTGCTGACGGCCACTACCTGCACTACCACTACGATCACGCGTAGCAGGGCGCTGAGACGGGCATGTTCGCGTGTAGGGGCTCGCCAACGTACAACGCCCCACACAAGGTATGCCCAAGCGCCGATGTTGAGCAGGAACATAGCCGTGGGGTCGAGCGCCGAGAAGTGGCTGTCGAAGCCCAGTTGCAAATCAACCCATTGGATCAGTGCATAGGCCCAGACGGACACGATCGGCAAAGCGAAGGGAGCCATCGCGAGAATGTCGTATGCAGCGCCGACACGTACGATTTTTTCATGGGTGGATTGGGTCATTGCGGGTCTCCTCCTGGAGTGGCTGGTTCAACAAGTCGCGGATTTCCTGGAACTCACCCGATTTCAGTCCAAGATGATGGCGCTCGGCCAAGACCTGAACGATATGCGCAGCGCGGGATTCTGCGTCGACGATGTAGCCGGGCACTGCCGCCCGTTGGCGGAGTGCGACAAGGTCACTGAAGCGTTCGTCCGCCGCCATGATGGTCTTCGCCACCGTCGTCTGGACGTTGCAGAGCCCCAGCACGGCAAAGAATGTGTGTGGGTTTTCCAAATGATAGATTTTTGCCAGAGCGTTCAGCGCCGCCTTGGAGACCGAATATGAGAGCATCCCGGCACGTTGGCGCAGTGCCGAAATCGATGATGAAAACACCACGGTGCTGGGAGGCTGCCTCGCACTCAGCAGGATATCCAGGACCATTTTCACCGCGCCCAGGTTAAGTGCCAGGACGCTGTTGAACTCCTGCATCGAAGTTTGCGTGGCCAGTTGTGGAGGGCTGCCGAACCGACCCGCATTCAGGTAGACGGTGTCTACCGGGGCAGGGGAGCGCGACAGCAACGCCTGCAAGGTTGCCGGGGCGCGGTCGATATCGGTCAAGTCGCACCTGAGGAAGTGAAAGCGCTCCTGTGACGGGATATTGGCCGCAGGATTGCGTGATACCGCGAGCACCTCGTCGCCCCTGGCCAAGTGATAACGTGCCAGAGCGTTGCCGATACCGGTGCTCACACCGGTGATCAATATGCTAGCCATGATTGCCCCTAGAATTTACCGATGTGATAGCCGCCATCGGCACTGAGCACCGAGCCGGTGATGTAGCTGGATCTGCGGCTCAACAAAAACACGATCGCGTCGGCGATTTCCTCTGGATGGGCAAAGCGTTTCATGGCGGTCACGTCACGCTTGCGCTGGGTGTTTTCCGGATGGGCCGCCAGCCGTTCCGCAGAGTTCATACCGCCCAGTGTCGGCCCGGGCGCTACGGCGTTGACGCGTACGGCAAAACCGGATCCGCTGTCGCAGGCATTCTCCATCGCGGCGACCTGCGTCAAGGCATTGAGCGCGGTCTTGCTGGCGACGTAGGCGGCCTGATTGGCCATAGGCATCACGCCCGCGCACGAAGACACATTGACGATCGCCCCATCGGGGTACCGGCTGATCAGTTCCAGTTCTTTTTGCAGGCAGTAAAAGGGGCCGTTCAGGTTGGTGTGGATGACCCTGTCCCAGTCCTGCGGTGCGCTGGTCGCGATCGGCGCGTAGGGGGCGGTAATGCCTGCGTTGTTGATTGCAAAGTGCAACTGATCCACCTCGCCAGCCACCGTCGCGAATGCCTCGGCTACCGAGGTGTGCGACACCACATCGCAAAAGATGAACTGCGCCGAAGCCCCCAGTATCTCCAGCGCGGCGTCGGCCTTTTGCTGGTTCCTGCTCATCAGAAACAGGCGTGCGCCCGCTTTGGCCAGTTGTTTTGCCACCGCCAGGCCGATGCCGCTGGCACCGCCGGTAATGACGATGTTCTTGTCTTGAAATTCCATGTTATTGATTTCCGTAGTGGATGTGAGCGGGACGCTTGTAGTTCTCATTCACGCAGCAATACACCCGGTCGAGTTGCGGGTTGCTCTTGTCCCGAAAGCAGTTACCGTCAAACCGGCATTGCTGAACCTTGTCTTCATGGCCGGCGAGCGATTTGTTGATCAGGTCGTTATCGGCAAAAAGGGCTCGGCTCATACCGATCAGGTCACAGTGACCCAGCTGCAGTTGATTTTCTGCTTCCTGCAGGGAGCCAATGAAACCGGCATAGCCGACCGGCAGCGAGGTGAATGACTTGATCAGGCGTACCCCTTCGACGAACTGTTGCTGAATCGTCGGATGGGCAGACAGCATGTAGCGGAAGGTTTCCTTGATGGTGATCGAGCACATGATTGCCGAGGTCCCGGCGTTTTCCAGGGCCGCCACCACATCCTGGAGCAGTTCCGGTTGCTGCCCGTTGGCGCCTACGCAATCATCAATGCCCAGGCGCACGGAAACCTCCAGCTCTCCTGCGGTAACCCTGTGAATGCGGTCGATGACTTCCAACAGAAACCGTGCTCGCTTGAGCGGGCTGCCGCCGTAAGCGTCATGGCGATGGTTGGTCCAGGGCGATAGAAAACTGCTCAGCAGGTAGCCATTGGAGGCCTGAAGCTGGACCATCCTGGCGCCGGCCTGTCTGGCTCGCAGAGCCGCTTGAGCAAACTGATCGCAAACGGCGTCGATGTCCTCGACACTCATCTCCAATGCCTCGGCGCCGCGGCTGCCGGATAACGCACTGCGGCTCGGGCAAAGCAGCGGTTGGCCGCTGATCTGTGTGCCACCTTGGGCGCCGTAATGCTGAAGTTGCACCACCACTGGACAGTCCCGCTGGCGACCGTACTCCACCAGCGGCGCGAGCTTTTCCACGTTGGCATGGCTGTGCAGGCACAGGCCACGCGCATGCAGACGCGTGGAGGGCGCTATGGAGGAGTTGCCCAGCACCACCATGGCGCAGCCACCGTCGATCACATGGTGATAGAAACTGAGCATTTCCTCGGACAGCGAACCGTCCGAGGTAGCCAGGTCGATGCCCATCGGCGCGAAGTACACGCGGTTTTTCAGCGAAACGCCCTGACCGATCATCAGTGGGCGTTGTGATAACTCATAGCTCATGGGCGCAGGATCCTCATGCCACGATTTGCTCGGGGGCCAGAGGGTCAGGTGAAGAGCCAGCGTTCCATTGCATCTGCCCGGCAAAGAAGCAGTGGCACTTGATCGTTTCACGCAGTTCGCTGGCCTGGCTCTTGGACAGTTTGTCGAACACCAGCACGCGCTGGTCGGGTTCGCCGGTGGAGCAAGTCGAAGCAACAGGCAGGCTGAGGAAGCCGCCCCCTTCGATATACAGCGATACGGTCGTGACCGTGCTCCAATTGATGCCTTCGGCCTGGTGAGTCACCAGCACGCCCAGTACCGAGAGCAGGCTCAGCCTGGCTTGCAGCGCACTGTCGGCGTGATGCACGAGGATGTTCTTGGGCAAGCGATCGGAAGGGGTGAACCAGTGATCCTGAGGGTAGTTCAACGAACGCATGCGTTTGAACAGCGGTAACTTGATCACTGCGCCTTGCAGCCAGAGACGCGATACCAGCCGGCCGTTCTGATAGAAGTTTGCGCACTTGTCGATGGACTTGGGTTGCGATCGCTTCAGGCCGTGGGTCTGTTGCACCACGACTTCGACCTCGTAAGCCGATTCGGTGTAGGCGTTGAAGGAAATGCGCAAGTCTTCGATGGAAATGGAAACCGCACCGCGCTGATGGCCCAAGTAGTTGTAGACGTAGTGGTACATGGCTTGCCTGGCCACTTCGATCAACATCAGGCCCGGCACATGTTCGTGCTGCTTGTTGTAGAAGTAGTAATTCTTGGTGTCGTTGATCAACAAGTAAGAGCCCTGCCTGGCCTTGTCCCACTGCGCGAGCGCCTCAAGGCATTCGATCATGCGTATTACCTGGTCGGGCGGTATTTGGGCATCACCGCCTTGGAAATGCTGGGCCAGGTAGCGTTGGGCTTGGTGGGGGATGAATTCAGCCGTGAGGATGAAGCGGTCGTCGCACTCGGTATAGAAGTCAGCCAGGCGGATCTCGAAGGTGGAGAGTGTGCCGGCCTGTTCCGCACTGAGGGTCAGGGGCAGATGGCGCAGCACATACCGGCCGTCTTGGGCACGGTACAGCTGTTTGAACAGGTCCTGATCCTGGGGGGGGCCAGCCAGTATGTCGGCACCGATCGAAGCGCTGAGAAAGCTGGGCAGAATCAGCCTGGGTCGACCGATCAATACATCCCTGGGTGTGTCTTTGTGCAACAGATGAGGGTCAATTGAGTCTGCGCTGTTCATGAGTTGCGATCTCCAAGTGAGCGAGTTGGGGAATGTAGGGGGAGACGGGACAGCAAACGCTTGATGATGAGCCCATGTACCGGCGCCACCGGCAGCATGTACAGGCGGCCGAACGTGTTGAAGGTCTTGACGGAGGTGGTGATATGCAGGCAACGCGGTTGCGTGAGTGTGGTATCGATCGAGACCATGACCGCCAGGTGGGTATCGCGTGAGGTCAGTACCAGCTTCTGTGCGCTGATGGCTTCGATGGTGAAGAAGTCGAGCTTTTCGCCGACCACCGGGGCGCACTGGGGTGTGACACCCGAGAACCCGCCGATCCGCTCGACGTGAAAGTGCTGTGAGATGCTGTCGCGCAACCTGAACGCGCCTTTGAGCCAGGCGGGCGTCGCGGCGGTCATCTGGCAGTACAGTTCCAGTGGCGTGGCTTGGGTGTCGATGAGTGCGCTGGCAGAGTGCAGAAAACCCAGTTCGTTGCGCGCGGCCACCAGGCTGGCGCACGGTGGGATCTGGTTATTTGACGTCTTCATGCGTGAGGGCACCTTATTGCAGCAGGGCGATTTGTGCCTGCTCGGCCTGCAACAGCATGTTCTCGTAGAGTTGGTCGGCGCTGGCCTGGTCCTCAATCACTTGTGCGGCGACATTCCGAGCGGTGACGTCGATTGATTCGTCATCGATGAACACCGATTCGTAAATCCCGACTACAGGCAGGTAGATGCCTTTGACGTACGCCACCGTCTGTTGCAAAGGCCTGAGCAATTCATCCAGGGTGTAACGGTTGAACCCGCCGGCGCGGTAGCCGGTGGAGGGCGCACCCACTGTGGTGATGATCATGAATTCCTTGTCTTTGAGCTTGTCGCCGCCGCGTGCGTAGGCATAGCCTGGGGTGAAGACTTCATCGATCCACTGTTTCATGATTGCCGGGCAGGAATACCAGTACAACGGAAACAGCAACACGATGCGGTCATGGGCATTGAGCAATGCCTGCTCTGCACCCATATCGAACCCGGTGGGCGTCACCGCGCTGGCCAGGCTATGGACCTTGACGCCACGCTGGCTGATCTTGCCCATGATCGCGGTATTGACGCGGGAAACCGAAAGATCAGGATGGCCAGAAATGACAATGACTTTTTTCATGTAGATCGTGTGTCCCATTTATAGTCGGTTGGAATGCCGATGCAGTGTTATTTAAGAGCAGGCGCCTGAGGTTGTAACCTAACCTTTTGGGGAGTCGGCTCGGCCGACTTGCCCGCAGCGGCAGGCCATTTGCGCTGCTTCAGGCCACTTCTCGATCAGCCAGGCAGGGCGGCACACTGATCCAGTTGGCCATGATCTTGTGCCCGTCGATCACGGTCAGCTTGCCCTCGCAATGAGCGTCGAACCCCGCGTTGCGCAACAAGCGGGTAATTCCCGGCGGCGATACCGTGATCAATTGGCGAACCTTGTGGCAAGCGGCGACCTTGAGCACTTCGTGCAGCAGCGCCACGGCGTTGGGCGATGACAGGGAGTGGCCCGTGAAGGTCTGTTGTTGCAGGTCGACGGCGGCAAACCGGGAGATTTCCCAGATGTGCGCAGAATGAGGGAGTGCCTGGCCACCCAGCACCTGGGGGAACACTTCCTTGAGCAGATAGGGCTTGTGCGTGGGCAGCAGCCGCGCCACACCGACGATGTGCGGGCCTTGACGGGCGATCACGTATACCGTGTCGTCGCGGTCAAATTGGTCCAGTTCCTTACCGACCGCACAGTCCAGATGCCACCCAAGTTTTTCGACAAATACGCGATAGCGATACAGCAACAGGGCCTGCCACAGCTCGGTCGGTAATGTCAGGCGCGTACCCGTGGTTATATACATGAGGAACCCTCGGCAAAAAATCGAGGGGCCATTCGGCAGAATAATCGAGCACTTAGGTACTGCTCTTTTGGGCAGGTGTGTCGTAAGGGGGCGCGTATTATTGTTGTTGTTCACACTGAGCGACATTAACGCATCAGGGGGGCGCCAATCAGGTGTGTGTCAGACGAGCAAACCCAGTGAAGTGGCGCGCACGACGGTAGCGGTGCAGTTATGCACGCCCAGTTTCGAGCCTGCATTGCGCAGGTGGAATTTGATGGTTTCCCGCGATAGCGAGAGGATCAAACCGATCTCGTGGGCGGTCTTGCCATCGGCTGCCCACTTGAGCACTTCACATTCACGCTGCGACAGGGTTTTTTCCTGCGGTAACTGCCAGTGCGGCGTCAGCACGCGCAAGAACCCCTGATGAGCGACATGCACCAAAAACCGCATGTATTTTTGATTGGCAGCAAGCTCTTGTGCCGTAATAGGGTCATTGGAGCGCGCCAGTGTCAGCATGCCGCCGCTGCCGCGGCCGTCCAGGCAGGATTGCGCCCAACCATGGGCCAGCCCGGCGCCGCGGGCTTCTTCCCACATCTGCGGGTTTTGCCGGGTCATTTGCTCGTCCCAGACAATCGGTATCGTCGATTTTGTGCAGTGCTGTACCGTCGGGTCCACGGCGATGTATTTGCAGTGGGCGTAGCGTTGTCGCCATGAAGGCAAAAAATTATTGCTCATCACGATTTTGGGGCGGGTGACGGGGATAGGGATTCGGATTCCATAGGCGCAATAGTCGAACCCCAGGTGTTTTGCCGTGCTGACGATCCGAGCCAACAATTCAGCTTCGGTTCGGGCATTGTCGATCGTGTCCAGCACATCATCCATCCACTTCACTGTCATTCTCCTTGAATTGACCTTTACGCTCTATCTGCGCCGAAAACCATGACGGCACTACGCCGGTGTCATCAACGGTGTGGGTTTAGATGCTCGGCGTTAAAGTTAGACACATTTATGCAGCGCTCTGGGCCTTCTTACTTCAGGCGCGAGAAGGCGTTGCAGGTATCGCGATACGCACCTTTAAGAGTGAGCAGTGGAGCGTGCAAGGGGCGAACTCCATTTAGCCGGTGTCCTGATCAATTTCAGCGGGGGCAGCTGAGGTAAGGCGTGTAAGGGTAGTGCTGCGTAAAGTTGCTTTACAAGCAGGCGGGGGCATTCTTCATGTTGGTTTCATTTGTTCGGCTTCGCGCCGAGTTGTACGCAGGGCGCGAGGTGATTTCGTCAAACTTCTGATTCGTTTCGGTGTTAAAAGCCCGCGCCTACAGAAGTGACATGTTGGGGTGGTATTGTTGCGCCAGATTATGGAGGACTGAACATGACATTGACGGTCGACACCCTGCTCGAATTGGCCATGGCCAACCCTATCAATGCGCAAATCACCGCGCGCCTGCCGGATCTTGGTGTGCAGCAGTGCATGCTCACGGCGGGCTGTTTGTTCCAGGCGGTGTGGAACCATCAGGCGAATCTGCCGGCGGCTCAGGGCGTGAAGGATTACGACGTTTTTTACTTTGACGAGGACCTGTCCTACGAGGCGGAAGACGCGGTAATTCGTGCGGCGCAGGGGCTATTCCAAGACCTGGGGGTGAATGTGGAGGTCAGGAATCAGGCGCGGGTGCACCTTTGGTATGGTCAGCGGTTTGGCCGGCCTTACCCGCAGTTGCATTCGGCTCGGCAGGGGGTTGACCGTTACCTGGTGGCGGGTACGTGCATTGCGCTGGATATTGCCTCGGGCGAGGTGTATGCGCCTTATGGATTGGAAGATGTGGAGCAGGGCGTGCTGCGCATCAATCCGCTGCACGCGGAGCCCGAGCTGTTTTTGCACAAGGCCCGGAGTTATCAGGCGCGTTGGCCGTGGCTCAAGATAGTCGAGCCGGGCTGAGCCCCAATGCTGTAGGAGCGAGCTTGCTCGCGAAAATCGTTAACGATAACGCGTGCCTTCAGATTAAACGCGGCGCCCGTGAGTTTTTCGCGAGCAAGCTCGCTCCTATGTATGGACTCGCCCCCACTTTCAACCCGCTTTTCAAACATTGGTACCCGGTTGCATCTATGTATCAGGCCTATCCGAGGAAGCTCCAAACAGCTTC